>PWOK01000145.1 GCA_003557445.1 Halanaerobiaceae bacterium | reverse complement strand
TCGACTTCAGGCTCTTTTCGTATTTTTTATCGCGCAGCAGCTGAGCATCGAGCTCCAGGGTAAATGTGCCGAAATTCGTCTCCCGGACCTCAATGACATAGGTGCTTATTTTCTTTACGGTCCCGCCGTAGAGCGAGCTGATCACATCCGCCACATTCTCCATCTCCACGCCGGTAAACTCAAATTCATATCCCACCGAACGCTCCTCCCCCGCAGGGTTTGTTGTGATGGGTGGGGCCTTAAAATTGCTTGATGGCATGATCAAAAATCTGTGAATATTTGAGCTTCTGTTAGTTACCGCCGATAGACTATATTGAAACCGAATACGCAGTGGGAAATACCTCCCGCTCAACCGGTTGTTCATGTGGAACAACAAATCATACAGCTCTCCGGTTCGCTATGTTTTCGGATGAATGATGAATTTAAAAACTTTATCAGCGGTTTATTCGGACAAAACATGCCTCTTTTTTGTTTTATCAGCCTATTTGGATTACAATCGAATAAGGTTGGCGATTAGAGAGTTGCTGATAAATGGATGTTAAGTGGCTCAATAAAAGCTCTCTTCTTCCGTTGAAATGTAAGTACATTGTAATTATACTGTAGAATCAATTCACACAACCTTGAAGCCATGAAAACAAAAATAATTCGTATTGGGAATTCCCAGGGGGTTCGAATTCCAAAACCTCTGATTGAAGAAAGTGTAATTACAGGAGAAATAGAGATGATTCTCAGAGACAATGAAATTGTAATTCGTTCTGCTGAAACAACTCGAAAGGATTGGGAGGCATCTTTCGAAAAAATGGCTGAACAAGGTGATGATGTCTTACTGGATCAACAAGAATTAGAAAAACCATCCGACTGGGATGAAGCTGAGTGGACATGGTAGAGAGAAATCCGGTCCGAAGGTTTGAGGTTCATCTGATTTCGCTTGACCCAACAAAAGGATCTGAAATCAAGAAAACACGTCCCTGCGTAATCATTTCTCCTGATGAAATGAATAAACATATCAGAACCATCATCATTGCACCGATGACGTCCACTATCAAAAATTATCCAACGCGGGTTACGACGACATTTCAAGGTAAAAAAGGGCAAGTAGTTTTAGATCAAATACGTACAGTAGATAAAAGTCGTTTGGTCAAAAAACTTGGCGCCATCAGCGGTTCAGCAGAAGAGAAAGTACTCAGTGTGTTGCAGGAAATGTTTGCTCCGTAAATTCGCTCACTTAACCAGCGGTTCGTGCGGACTCGTTTTGGCTTTTGGGCCTTGGAAGATTCATCGCCTTGCCACACAATCGCCAAACCGTTATATGGCTTTATCAATTCAGAAAATCATTATGAATATTTTCGAAGTTTTAAATCAAGGAAATTCCAGACTGCATGAACCAAGTATGTCTGCGATGCTTGGTTATTTACTCGATACCCGTCGGGATCATGGTTTGGGTGATACTTTTTTCAGAGAATTTTTATCGCTTTTAAATAGAGAAGTAAATGATGATAGATTTGAAGAATATTTAGAAAGGTCCTTCATCGATACTGATATCTTTTTGGAAGAACCATATGAGTTAAATGGTTCTACGAAATACATAGATATTCAAGTAAGCATCCTAAAAAAAGACAAACAAGGAAATATCCAAGAAGATTTTCGAATCATCATTGAAAATAAAGTTCATGATAATTCAGTAACTGAAGGACAACTTGAAAATTATTATCAAGCAATTATTGAAGACGAAAACACTATTGATAATCTTGCTATAGTTTATCTAACACCTTTTTCAAATAAACTATCTTTAAAAACAGAATTTAATAATCTCCAGCTGAAAGATTCCAAGCACATAAAAAAATGGATTCAGTGGAATAATGAAAAACACAGCATCATCAACATTTTAAAACGGGTTCTTAAAAAAGAATCTGAGGGAGAAATAAATCCCATAAATGAATACACAAGGCATACCATCAAAGCATTCATTCTATTTCTTAATGCTACTGTTAGCACGAATAAAGATAAAACATACCGGTTTGGGGAGGATATTGGTGAAATTGTAGATAGTCTTACATTAGCAGTTGATGGTGATGCATATAATTATAGAATTCTACGTCGCGACAGTCAGCAAATACAAGTTTTTAAAGATGGAGAAAAAGTAACTGCTAAACCTGTACTTAGGAAAATTATTAAAACCAGAAATCTTGATATTCCACTTTCAGGGATAAATACAAGAACTATGGGGCGAAAAGTTATTGAACAAATTAAGCACAAGGAGTAGGCGCCATATTTGCCAAACCGTTAACTGTCCTAACACAACTTAAAATCTTCCAGTGAAATGAACTATGACAAAGAAAAAGTCGATGACATGATGTTAGCCTTGATGTGGCTAACAATGTTTGATGATGACCCAGACACAAGAGCATGGAAAGAGTACAACTGGGATCATATGAATCGACTTCACGAAAAAGGATATATTCACAATCCAAAAAGTAAAAACAGATCAGTGATCGTAACCGAAGAAGGCAAGAAACGAGCCGAGGAGCTATTCAATAATTATTTTGATTCCTAACCAGTATTGAGTGGCTTAAAATCACGAAATACCTTCAAGAGTTGTTGATCGTTAACGGATTGAGTACTTTTTTCTAAATAAACAGATAAGTCATGAGCCAGAACTTGTTAAGCAGAATTACCAGAAAGCCGGATATTTGTCACGGCAAACCGACGATCCGCGGATTACGTTATCCGGTTGACACGATGCTGGATTTACTGGCTTCGGATATGAGTATTGATGAAATTTTGGCTGATTATCCGGATTTGGAGAGAAAAGATCTGTTGGCCTGTCTTGAATATGCTGCTCAACTATCGCGGACCAAGAAATCGCAAAAAATTGTCTAGTGAGAGTTCTTGTTGATGCACATCTACCCAGACGTCTTTCAGAGTTCTTATCGGCTCATGAAATTGAATCGAAACATACGCTGGATCTACCTAAAAAGAATTCAACTCCTGATCATGAAATCATACATATTGCCGACCGGGAAGATCGAATTGTAATTTCAAAAGACAGTGATTTTCTCGATAACTATATTTTGGATGGAAGCCCCAAGAGACTGTTAATTGTTTCAACCGGAAACATTAACAATCAGAATTTGATTCGATTGTTTGAGAAAAACCTGGAAACATTAAAATCACTGTTTGAAGAAAATTCAGTGATTGAAATCGACGAAGAAGAAATCCAGGTACATTACTAAAACAAGTAGGTGAACTTACTTCAAGTGAATCATCAGTGGAAAATACTCCCTGCCAGCAAACTTCTCTGTTAAAAACAGCAACTCATACAGCTCCCCGGTTCGCCAGGTTTCCACATGA
>PWOK01000010.1 GCA_003557445.1 Halanaerobiaceae bacterium | reverse complement strand
TGTATTGATGGTTTTGAAGAAAGTGAAGCAGGATTTAATGCAGGAAGTATTAATTATGGTGTAACAGTAATAGATATGTCAATAAGAGATGGATGAGATGGAGATTTAAAACTTAAAGAGATTGAAAAAAAGATTGAAAATGGTGAACGTGTAAATATTTTGGATTTAATATTTTTACCTTTAATGTCCAGTCAACAGAAGAGGGTAGAAAGAGTAAAACAGGTAATAGAACTGGAACAGAAATTAAAATTGTCAGCATTAAAGTCCAGTAAGGTGGTGGCGATGACCCTGGTGATGGTGGATAAATTTTTGAATGAAAAAGAAATTTCAGAGATATGGAGGGATTATAAAATGCTTAAAATTTTAAAATATGCCGAGAAAAAAGGTGAAGAAAAGGGTATAGAAAAAGGTATAGAAAAAATTATTTATAAACAATTAATGATAAAATTTGGTAAGCTTCCTGCAGATTATAAAGAAAAAATAAGTAAGTTAAGTGAAGAAGAGCTGGAACTGGTGGCAGAAAAGATAATGGAAATTGAAGAACTTAAACAACTTGATAAATACCTTTAATGATAAAAAATATTTATAGAAAAACATTCTTCTCTTATATCATAAAAAATATAATAAGGGAAGAGTGTTTTTTTAATGTTCTTACCATAAATTAAAGAAAGAGTTGTTACACTGAGGAACCAGAAGCAGGAAAAATTTTACCTTTGTCGAAATTAATAATAGTAAACTATTTACATAAATAAAATGTAAAAAACTTATGGACAATGGCTAAAAGAAAAAGGAGATTATAAATATAAGTATAATGCCAGAAACCGACTAAAGAAAGTAAAATATCAGGAAAAAGAATTAAAAGACTTGAATAATTAAATAAATTTAGGAAGAAGGTGAAAAAACTCTTTTTGTAATGGTCTTGACTGATTAATGTTTTTCACTGTATAATTTAATATATATAATTAAATATTACAAGAGGTGTATAAAAATATGACTGAAAAAAAACACAAACGTATACTAACAGGAGATAGACCAACAGGTAAATTACATTTAGGCCATTATGTGGGCAGTCTTGAAAACAGAGTTAAATTACAGAATAAATATGATACTTTTATCATAATAGCCGATGTACAGGCTTTAACCACCAATTTTGAAAAACCAGAAAAATTGACCTCTGATGTAAGACAGGTGGCTAAAGATTATCTTTCAGTTGGACTGGATCCAGAAAAAGCTACTTTTTTAGTTCAATCCATGATTCCTGAGATAGCAGAATTAACAGTATTTTATTCAATGATTGTTACTGTAAATCAATTAAGACGTAATCCAACAGTAAAGGCAGAGGCCGGACAGTATGGATATAAAGATATGACCTATGGTTTTTTAGGTTATCCAGTAAGTCAGGCTGCTGATATAACATTCTGTAAAGCAGATCTGGTACCTGTAGGAGATGACCAGCTCCCTCATATCGAACAGACCAGGAAAATTGTGCGTAAGTTTAATCAATTATATTCACCTGTATTTCCTGAACCAGAAGCAATGATCAGTAACTTTCCCCGTCTGGTTGGTCTTGATGGAAAAAACAAAATGAGTAAAAGTCTTGATAATGCCATCTATCTCAATGATTCAAAAAATGAGGTAGAAGAAAAAGTCAATCAGGCTGTAACTGATCCCGGTAGAATCAGAATTGATGATCCCGGTAACCCCGAAGTCTGTACTGTTTTTCAATATCATAAGGCTTTTAATAAAAAAGAAGTTGATGATATTGGAGAACAATGCCGTCAGGGAACCATTGGTTGTGTGGCCTGTAAGAAGAAATTAAGTGGTGCAATCAATCAATTATTGGAACCTATGAGAGAAAGAAGAATAGAATATCTAAATAATCCTCAAAGAATAGATGATATATTAATGGCAGGAACCGCTAAAGCAAAAAAAATAGCAGAACAGACACTTGCTGAAGTTAGAGAGGCAATGAAACTTGATTATTTCAAAAACAACTAAAATTAATAATGATATTTCTCTTTGAAAATCATATATATTTAATTGTTATTCCTGAAAAAAAGAGGAGGGTTAAATTTGTCTAAAATTAATGTTGGTCTTCTTTTTGGTGGTAAATCCCCTGAACATGAAGTTTCCATTTTATCTGCCAGATCAGTAGCCAATGCTATTAATAAAGAAAAATATAATATTATACCTGTGGGTATAACAAAAGATGGTTACTGGATACCACCTGTTTATTCCCGCAAAATAATTGCGGATCAATCCCAAAAAGAAGTTCTGGATAAAAAACCGGGTAATATAAAAAGCAGTCTGGTTACTTTTTTGAATCAGGATATAGATGTTGTTTTTCCCCTTATTCACGGACCCAATGGAGAAGATGGGAAATTACAGGGTTTACTGGAATTACTGGAAATACCTTATGTGGGTACAGGTGTTTTGAGTTCAGCCCTGGGTATGGATAAAGTAATGATGAAAAAAATATTTGCCTATCATGATTTACCCCAGGCTCAGTTTTTTGTTCTCAATAAAAAGGATTATAAAAATATTTCAGCTGATGATTTGAATCAACTTATTTTAGAAAATACCGGTTATCCCTGTTTTATAAAACCGGCCAATATGGGTTCCAGTATTGGAATTACCAGGGTTAAAACCAGAGATGAAATAGAAGGAGCATTACTAGAGGCCTTTAAATATGATCATAAAATTGTTATAGAAGAATCCATAACAGGAAGAGAAATCGAATGTTCTGTTCTTGGTGATCAAGAACTTAAAGCCTCACTACCTGGAGAAATTAAAGCTTCAGCTGAATATTATGATTATCAGGCCAAATATGAAGATGATTCCACAGAATTGATTATTCCTGTTAAACTGGAACAAAACTTAATAAATGATATCCAGCAGCTGGCAGTAAAAGCTTTTAAGGTAATTGATGGAAAGGGTTTGTGCCGGGTTGATTTTTTCCTCTGTGAAGATGAAAACCAGCAAAGAATTTTAATAAATGAGGTAAATACTATTCCAGGTTTTACAAAATACAGTATGTATCCAAAATTATGGCAGGTTTCAGGTTTGAGTTATCCCGACCTTATTGATCGTTTAATCCAAATAGCTATAGGGGAATAGGGGTATTTATGAAAAAAGATCTGGATATTATGCATGTTGATATGGATGCTTTTTTTGCATCTGTTGAACAAAAAGAAAATCCTGATTTAAAGAATAAACCTGTGATTGTTGGTGGTACAGGCCTGCAAAACAGAGGAGTTGTGGCTGCTGCTTCCTATGAAGCCCGGGAATATGGTATTCATTCAGCCATGCCGATTGTTAAAGCCAGAAAATTATGTCCTCATGCTGTTTTTTTACC
>PWOK01000249.1 GCA_003557445.1 Halanaerobiaceae bacterium | reverse complement strand
AAGAAAAAAAATAAAAGAATATGTAAAAACAAATAAAGATAACCGGCTTAAATATATAGATGGTAGTAAAATATTTTCAGAACCTAAAATTGCTTTTGCCCGGGGAAATGATCCCCTGTTTTTAAAATATAAAGAGATTATTATAGGTGATTTTCATTTAACTCCTTCAGAATGGCTGGGTTCAGGAGAAAAAGAAAAACCAACTGATATAAGTGTAATTTGCTGGATTTTACCGATAAATAAAAAAACCAGAATATCCAACAGAAAACAAACTAAAATTCCTTCCCGTAGATGGGCTCATACAAGGCATTATGGAGAACAATTTAATGATAAATTAAGAAAATATGTTGTTTCCTTATTAAAAGAAAATGGTTTTCAGGCTGTAGCTCCTGTACTTACTGAAAGATTTAACTGGAAGGAAAACACTAAAACCGGAATAGCTTCCACATGGTCTGAAAGACATGCTCTTTTTGCTGCCGGATTGGGTACTTTTGGTCTTTGTGATGGTTTTATCTCAATTACTGGTAAAGCAATGCGCTGTGGCAGTGTAGTTACAAACTTAAAACTGAAACCTGCTAAACAAAACTATGATAGTCATACTGAAAATTGTTTGTTTCTGGAACATGGAACCTGTGGTAAATGTATTAAAAGATGTCCGGCAGGTGCAATTACAAAAGAAGGTCATAGTAAAAAAATATGTTTACAGTACCATAACAAAAGAATTGATCCTTCTATATATGGAGTTGAAATTTCTGGTTGTGGTTTATGTCAGACAGGTGTTCCCTGTGAGTCTGAAATTCCAGATATATTAAAAAAATCAAAAATGTAAGAATTTGATATTGACAAAGATTAATATATATATTATAATAAAATAAAGTTAATATATTAAGGTCAGAAATTAGAGAAAGGCCTATTTAACGTATGTATCCTGCATACGCTAAATAGGCCTTTTTTGCTTTATAATATTTTCTTATTTTACAGATTATAAAAAAATACATAAAAAGGAGGGGGATATTTTGAATAATTATATTTTAGCCATTGATCAGGGGACTACCAGTACAAGGGCAATAATATATGATCATTCAGGTAAAACGATAGGCAAAAATCAAAAAGCAATAAAACAAATATACCCAAAACCAGGTTGGGTGGAGCATAATCCTGAAGAAATCTGGGAAACCACTATTGGAGTGATTAATGGTGTATTAAAATCAACAAATATTTCAGCGGGTAATATCTCAGCAATAGGTATAACAAATCAACGGGAAACAACAGTTGTCTGGGATAAAAAAACAGGTAAACCAATACATAATGCTATAGTCTGGCAGTGCAGAAGAACCAGTAAAATTTGTAATCAACTTAAAAAAAGAGGTCTTGAAGAAAAGTTTAAGTCTAAAACAGGGCTGGTACTGGACCCTTACTTTTCCGGTACTAAAGTTAAATGGATTTTAGATAATGTGGATGGAGCAAGAAAAAAAGCAGAAAAAGGAGATTTGCTTTTTGGTACTATAGATTCCTGGTTAATCTGGAATTTAACAGGAGGGGAGGTGCATGTTACAGATTATACAAATGCTTCCAGAACTTTGTTGTTTAATATCCATGATCTAGAATGGGATAAGGAATTACTTGATATTCTTGAAATTCCAGAACAAATTTTACCAGAGGTCAGATCCAGCAGTGAAATATATGGAAGAACTGCAGAAAAGTATTTTAATGGTCAAAAAATACCTGTGGCCGGAGTTGCTGGAGATCAACAGGCTGCAACTTTTGCTCAGTGTTGTTTTGAAAAAGGTATGACCAAAATAACTTATGGGACAGGTGCTTTTATGATTATGAACACCGGGGAAAAACCCGTAATTTCTGATCATGGTTTACTTACTACAATTGCCTGGGGTATAGATGATAAAGTTGTTTATGCTCTGGAAGGCAGTATATTTATGGCAGGTGCTATTATAGAATGGTTAATAAATGAATTAAATTTAATATCTGATGTAAAAGAGTTCGACAGAATAACTGAAAAGGTAAATGATACTGATGGTGTATATGTTGTTCCGGCTCTTACGGGATTAGGAGCTCCCTACTGGAGTCCTGAAGCCAGAGGTACAATTGTTGGTCTTTCTCGTGGTAGTAATAAAGGCCATATAGTCAGAGCCTGTCTGGAGTCAATGGTTTATAGAAGTGAAGATTTGAAACAGGTCATGTACCAGGATTCTGGTATTGAATTAAAGGAATTGAGGGTTGATGGAGGGGTTACAATAAATAATCAATTGATTCAATTACTGGCAGATATTACTGAAATACCTGTACAAAGACCGGATGATTTAGAAACTACTGCAGCCGGTTCTGCTTATCTAGCAGGTCTTGCAGTTGGTTACTGGGATGGACTGGATGATATCTGTTCTGCCCGTAATGTTGATATAAGTATAAAATCTACTATGTCTGAAGAAAAAAGAAAAGAACTTTATAAAGGCTGGAAAAAAGCGGTTAAAACTGCAGTGGAATGGGGTAAAATGGAAGATGAATGATTGTAAATATTATTATATGATAGAGGAAGGGAGATAAAATTATGGATTTTGAATTAACTCCAGAACAGAAGATGGTAGAACAGGCGGCAAAAAGATTTGCAGAAGAAGTGGTTGAACCAAAAGCAGCCGAAATAGATGAAAAGGGGATTTTCCCCAGAGAAACATTTGATTTATTATCTAAATATGGATTTGTGGCTACAGGTTTTCCGAAAGAGTATGGTGGTACAGGTGAAGATAGAATTGCCCAGCTAATTATAACAAAAGAAATAGCAAAGGTTTGTATGGCTACTTCAGCGATATTATCAATTCATCAATCAGCTGCCAACAGTATAAAAAATTTCGGTTCTAAGGAACAGAAAGAAAAGTATTTAAAGAAAATGATATGTGATGGGGTTGTCGGTGCCTTTGCACTTACAGAACCAAATGCTGGGTCAGATGCTTCAAATCTTCAAACTACAGCAGTTGAAGATGGTGATTATTATATATTAAATGGTACAAAAACCTTTATATCCAATGCTGGTGAAGCAGGAGTATATGTTGTACTTGCCATGACCGAACCAGAGAAAAAAACAAGAGGGATAACAGCTTTTTTAGTAACTCCGGATATGCCAGGTTTTTCTGTAGGTAAAATTGAAGATAAAATGGGAATCCGTGCTTCAAAAACCGGTGAATTAATTTTAGACGATGTAAAAGTTCCTAAAGAAAATATGCTTGGTAAATACAATAGTGGTTTTAAAATTGCTTTAATAGGAATAGATTATGCAAGAGTATTGGTTGTTGGTGCTCAGAGTCTGGGATTGGCCGAAGGTGCTTTTGAACATGCTGTTGAATATACCAAAAAGAGAAAACAGTTT
>PWOK01000265.1 GCA_003557445.1 Halanaerobiaceae bacterium | reverse complement strand
TTTTCCGGTCTGGCCAGATAATATCCCTGAACGATATCACAGCCATTATCCCTCAAAAATCCATATTCAAAATCTTTTTCAACACCTTCTCCAATAACACTTATATTTAAATCATGGGCCATTCCAATAATATATGAAATAATATTTTTTTCTTTTTCACTAAAAGAAATCCCATTAATAAATGAACGATCTATCTTTAGACAATCAATGGGAAATTTTTTAATATAGGCCAGTGAAGAAAAACCTGAGCCAAAATCATCTATAGAAATTCTAACACCTGCTTTTTTTAATTCCTGTAAATTAGAAATCACAATATTTTTATTATGTGCTGAAATATTTTCTACAACCTCCAGAATCAGATATTGTGGGTTTAGTCCTGTTTCTTTCAGGATTGATTTCACCTGGTAAACAAAATCTTCTTCCAGTAACTGATTGACCGATATGTTTACAGCAATTGAAATTTTATAGGATTTTTGCTCCTGCCACTGTTTACATTGTTTACTGGCTTCTTTTAAAACCCACTCACCTATGGGAATAATCATTTTAGTTTTTTCTGCAAGTGATAAAAATTCTTCAGGTAGCATTTTCCCATAATCAGGATGATCCCAGCGAAGTAATGCTTCTACAGCAACAATTTTTTTATTACAGGTACAGAATAAGGGTTGATAATCAAGATAAAATTCTTCCCTGACCAGGGCTTTTTTAAAATCATTTATTAATAATCTTTTACGGGCAGCCTGTCCAATAGCTTTAGAATAGATATTATATATCTTATATTTGTTTTTGGCATTATACATGGCAATCTCTGCATTATGTATTAATTCAAACAAATTTCTTCCATGTTCAGGATAAATACTCAAACCAATACTGGCACTAATAGATATACTATCATTTTTAAGGCAAAAATTATCTGTCACACATTCAATTATATCCTCTAATAACTTTTTTGCTTTTTTTCGAGAATTTTCCTCAAGGTATATTACAAATTCATCTCCTCCAGGACGTGAAATAAGAGCCTTATTATTAAGTAAATTTTTGAGATTGGTAGCAATTTTACATAATAATCGATTTCCTGCCTGATAACCAATTCTATCATTAATACATTTAAAACGGTCAAGATCTATATATATAATAAAAGCCTTATTCCCGGTTTTTTTTAACCTATTAATTTTTTTGCCTGTTTTTAGGACAAAACCCTTTTTGTTTAATAGCCCTGTTAACGGATCACTACTGGAAATCTTCCTCAATTTTTCTTTTTCTTTAATTAGTTCTTTTTCCAGTCTTTTTCTTTTTTCTTTTTCTCTTTTTAATTTTTCCTGTATTGCCTCCCCCTTATAATTTGTCAATTCAAACACCATCCCCTGCATTTTTTTATTCTATATATTCTACAATAACTATGGAAGAACCACTATATAGCCCACTGGAAATATCGCCAGTTATATCATTGAAGGTGGCCCCCACAAAAAAAGTACCTTCTCCATGTTGATTTAACTCTCCCTGATTTCCATCAAGATCTGTGGTAAAATCAGTTACTTCAATATTATTGTTGCCATTTTCACATACAAGCTGGACAGATTCTTCAGGAAATATCACCTGATATTCCCGTCTTCTTCCTCCAAAAACCTCAACTTCCAGGGCACCAGGATCTCCTGGTTCAACAATTACATAGTCCACTCCTACAAAAACAAAACCCGGATCAAGAGTCCTATTAGCTGTCTCCACCCGTAGTTCATCAGAGGGTGGACCTGGTTGGGAAGGAGGTCCTGAACCTCCACCACCTCCTGGTGGCTGAGCAGAAATTTTCAATGAAAAAATACATATGATAATTAATATACAGATATAAGATTTTTTAAGAATATTAATCATCATTCTTCAACCTCATTTACAGTTTAAAATAATATTATTTCTTCTGATATTATTTTTTCATTCATATCTTCAATTACCTGTTCCTGAATAAATTTTACATTTATCTGCCCTTCCTGTAACTGCTCCTCAATTTCAATTTCTGTATAAATATGATTTTGATCACTGCGGTGAACAACCAATCTGGTGTCTGTTTCTTTAACCAGTTGTTGTAGTTTATCATAAATACTTATTTCTGTATTCATCCTTAAATGGGCATTCCCCTGATTAATAAAGTTTCCTTTAATTATTAGTATATTTTTTGTTTCCAGATATTCTCCCTGATCATCATAAATATCTCGTTCTTCAGTAAAAGCATTTAATTCTTCAGGATAACCCTGATAATTGATTTCTCCAAATTGTCCATATAGATTAATCCCTATTTTATATAATAATCTGAAATCTATCTCCAGTTCTCCTTCTTCCTGATTAACTTCCTCTGTTTCTTCCTCTTGATCCTCAATAAGTGGTAATTCTTCAAAAAATAAAAGACTACGGTATTCCCCATCCTCTATCTCTTCTTCTGGAGGCCTGATAGAAAAACGGACCACCCGCTGTTGACCGGGTTCAATATTCAATAAAGGAGGATAAATAACTATCCAGTCTCCCAGATATTCCTCTTCATTTTGTCCGTCAGCCAGATCAGTGGTAACTCTAACCCTGACCGGTTGATTTGAACTGTTAAAAATATGTACTTCCTCTGTAAGAGGCTGATCAGCCCGAAATATAAATCTATGGGGTGCTATTCTGATACTGGCTGTAAGACCATAATCAGTAATCCCCAGTAGAAGAAGTATTGTTGTCATAATAACTATGATTTTATTGCTTATTCTTTTATTCATCTTAAACTGCCCCCAGTAACAAAAAGAAATATAAGCGATAAATCATTTAAAACACTATGTAATAATGCCGGTATCTGATTTATCGCTTATATTTTTCCTATTTTTTAATCAGCATAAGCAACTGTAACAGTTGCCTGTCCACTATATGAACCACTATCTACATCGACCAGTTCATCTTCAGGAATTGTTGCAGTAATTTCAAATACTTCTTCTCCATCTGTTAATACTAAATCAGCATTATGACTTAAACTTACGGAAATAGTATCAGTTGTTGTACCTTCCAGTGTTATATTACCTCCATCAGTAAATTCAATGGTATAATTTTCACCATCTTCACCTGTAACTGTAGCAGTTGTAATCTCAGTTAAAATATTATGTGCTCCGGCATAGGTCTGTTCAAAAATGATATTATCAGTTATCTCTATAGATATAGGTTGCCATATCTGTATACTAATATCAAAATTAGCACTATCCTCTGCAGGATTTGCCATAACCAGTACACTCATCCCTATCAATAAGACCAATGTCAAAACCATAACCAGCAATTTCTTTTTCATTTTCATCATCTCCCTTTTTGTAATTTTTTGATTTTATTAATAATTGCAGTTTTCCTTTTCCCCTTATGTTTTAACTGCTAATTATTT
>PWOK01000165.1 GCA_003557445.1 Halanaerobiaceae bacterium | reverse complement strand
GAGTTTAACCAGACCAAGATTATCATCAGTAGATATTTTAGCTACAGTAACCGGTCCAGGGGCTGCTTTACCTTTACAGGCTCCAAAGCAATTTTCTTTCCCCAGGGACATACCCAGAATATCCAGATGGGATATTTCCATTTCAGTTTTCATAAAACTGGCAGGAAAATTGGAACAGTGAATCAAAACACATTTATCACGATCATCCAGATAATTGTTGTTCCAGTCAAGATAACCTGCTGCATTTCCAGAAGCAAGTCCCAGAGCATACATTGTTAAAGCTCCAGTTACATCTGTTTCACAGGCCATTGGGATTCCTTTATTGCCCAGCATACTCATTGGTAAACAGGCTGCACAACCATAATTTTTCTGGATTGAATCCCAGCACTGGACAGCTCCAGCATCACAGTTGTTTTCTTCAATGAATTTTTCTATAGCCAGGGCCAGTCTGGCAGATTTAGCTATATTTTCCTCCAGGGCATCATTTGCGACATTTCCATAACCCTTTATTTCTGCTATTTTATCTTTAACTTCCTGATCATTTTTCATATCTCGGGCTGCAAAAATAATTTCGGACATATCCACAGGTATTACGGTAACACCAGCCTCCTGAAGTAATTTTTCTGAATACCGGGTAGTCTGAAATGGAGCAGGCCGGGTACCAATTTGAGCTATCCTGGCCTTTTTAACCCCGTTTACCACCTGACATATTTTATTAAAATGATTTATATCATCGGTTAAAACATCACTTTCTATAGAACAGGTATGCAAAGATGTATTGGTAAATTTAATTCCATATTGATACAAATTATTACAGACTGATAATTTACCACAAAATGCGTCCCTTCTGTTTTCTACATCCATTTTTTCAAGTTCATCATCACAGGCCTGAACTAAAACAGGTACATCCAGTCCTGATTCATTTATAGCTGTCACAATACCAACTTCATCACCAAAATTGGGAAGACTGACAATTATACCATCAATTTTATCTCTGTTTTCATGAAAACACTGTGCATATTTTTTTGCATCCTCTACAGTTTCCACAGCTCCATTGGGAGTAGCATCTTCGGGAAGTATAATATAATCATATCCCAGTTGATCAAGTTTTTTAAGTAATTGTTTCCGGCCTTCAGCAGCTAATGCCGGATTGAAGAATCCACGGGTACCAACTAAAATACCAAAAGTTGATTTATTCATGTTTTTTACCTCCTATTTTTTATGATTATATCTTAATATTTTTCTCTTAATTTAGCCAGATCCAGATAATTTTCCTTAACATTATTATATAAGTCTTTATAAACTTCAAAATAATTCATATAAAGTTTGTGATTTTCAATATCTGGTTCCAATCGACCCACATATTCAACCTTCCGTGAAGCTATACTGTAATCAGAAAAAACACCTGTAGCAACTCCTGCTAAAATAGCATCACCATAAGGTGCCCCTGTCCTATTTTTGACCATTACTGTAGGAACATTAAAAACATCAGTAATAATTTTTCTCCAGAGACGGCTCTGTGCCCCTCCTTCATTTAAAACAAGAGGTGTTTTTATTTCCATACCAGCTTTTTTGATTAATCGAAAGGAATCATAAAGGGCATAGGCTACAGATTCCAGCATAGCCCTTATTAAATGAGCTTTTTTGTGAGATAAGGAAAGACCAAAAACAACCCCCCTGGCATTTACATCCCAGATTGGTGTTCTTTCTCCCTGTAAATAGGGAAGAATTATTAAACCTTCACTTCCTGGAGGAATTTTTCCTGCTGCCATTGTCAATAAATCATAGGCATCAAGATCCAGAACTCTCTCTACTTCAAGCTCCACTGCAGAGAAAGTGTCTCTAATATATCGTAAAAGCTGTCCTCCTGTTGTGGTAGTAGGAACTGTTATATATTTTTTATGAGAATCTACTGTATAGGGAAAGGCTATCATAGAATATAAGAAATTATCATTTTCATGTATTATCCCAAAATTACCACAGGTACCCAGATTCATCTGTATATCTCCTTCTTCTATGGAACCTGCCCCCAGCCAGGCAGCATTACAATCAACCTGTCCTCCTGCAACAGGTATACCCTGTTTTAAACCGGTTTCTTTAGCTGCTTCTGGACTGACTTCACCAACAATATCATCACAGGCAAAACCTTCAGGTAAAATATCAGGATCTATTTCTATTTGATCAAGTATATCTGTGTTAAATTTAAGTTTTCTTATATCATAGGCCACACCATAAAAACTACCTGCCGAATAATTCATGGTAGCTTTTTGGGTCAGTTTATATCGTATAAACCCATCAATTGTTAAAGCCCAATTTATTTTTTGAAAATCCTGTTTACGATTATTTTTTTCCCACAAAAGGTTTACTATAGCTGGATGATCATCAAGCCTGTTAGCTGTTATTTCAAATATTTTTTTCTCACCTATTTTTTCTTTTAACCATTCCACCTCATCCTTGGCTCTCCTGTCCATTAAATTATAAGCCCTATTAACAGGATTACCATTTTTATCAATCATCACTAATGAAGGAAGAGCAGAGGAAGTACCAATACCTTTTATTTCTGAAGGATTAATCCCGGCTTCATTAATTGCTTTTTTGATAATTTTACAGGCTATTTCCCAGTATAAATCTGGATCATGTTCTGACCAGTCTGGCTTTTTGTTAATAATAGGATATTCTTCAAAGGCATATCCTCTTACCTCAGCTTCTTCATCTATAATACAGGCCTTTGCTCCTCCTGTACCATAGTCTATTCCCAGTAAATATGATCCCATATAAGACTACCCCCTTAATGTAAATTTAATTATTTATGTAATACTGGTTTTTTAATATTTTTATGTAATTCCTATAATAATATTAACATGTTTTAAGATATATTACAATATTAAAAAGTAAAAATCCTATCTAATATTAGATAGGATTTAGATTTTCATTTTTTGTTATTTCACTCATTAAAATTAAAATCTGTTTCTATTAAATTTAACATCTTCACAGTCGCTTTAATAGCAGAAGAAGTTTGGTCTGAATCAAGCCCCCGGGTTCTAAATTCTTCACCATTAAAACCCCATTTAATAACGGTTTCTACAAGAGCACTTGTCTTACCTCCGGGAGGTATTGTTACTATATAATCTTTTAAGACAGGCATTCTTTTACCTGTTTTTTTATATACTTTCTTTAAGGCTTTCATGAAAGCATCATACTGACCATCACCTATGGCTGTCTCTTCATATATTTTATTATAAATATTAATTTTAATTGTAGCTACAGGACTTAAACCAGAAGAGTAACAGATATAATAATCTTCAATATCTATGTTTTTTTCAATTATTTCTGTACCCAGTACATCAGATACTATAAAGAGTAAATCTTCTAAATTAATATTTTCTTTTTT
>PWOK01000041.1 GCA_003557445.1 Halanaerobiaceae bacterium | reverse complement strand
CTGTAAGCAAGTTTTCATGATAAGCCTGAAAATGAGCCCAGAGGATAGAGAGCATTGTATAATTTGGTTTTGCTTCTTT
Source organism: Halanaerobiaceae bacterium (assembly GCA_003557445.1). Next base: position 3,337 of record PWOK01000041.1, on the reverse strand, counting down.
TTTATCCTGATTTGTATTTATTGAAATATTTATATCATCAGGATTTAAGGGTTCAGGTGTATCTTTTGTTATTTTAAATTCTTTTGAAAATCTGGCTTTTCTGGTTATTTGATTTTTCTTTAGATGTTTTTGCTTTTTTACAGGGTGTTTTTCTTTATTATGTAAATAATAGTTAAACAAAAGGCCTGTTGCTATAATATTAAAAAGATAAACCATGGCAACCTCCTTTCTGTTATATAATTTATTTTGAAAAATAGGGCATGAGATTTTACATGCCCTATTTTAATTTTTTCATATTAACCTCTATCTATACATTGAACATTAAGAATATTACAGGCTGGAATATCTACTGCAAATACCACTTCAAAATCTACTCTAATAAATTGATTAAATTTAGAACGGCATTTGTTTTTTCTTTTGCGGGGTGGTCTTCTGCCAATCTGGGTTTTTTTCTCTTCAGTCATTATTTTTTCCTCCTTCTAAATTTTTACTATATTATATGAAAAAAGATATCATTTGTGACTGTTGTTATGGAAAAATATATGTTATGATAGATAATGAGGTGAATTTATATTATGAAAATAGGTTTTTGTTATGATATTACAGAGAATCATCCCTTAACCGGGAAAGATAAAGAATATACAGCTGAATATGAAAGTGAAGAAACCATACAGGAACTGTCCAATTTATTGTCAGAAATTGGACAGGTTATACATTTACCCTGGAATAAAGAAATATTTAATGATTTAAAAACAAAAAACCCGGATATAGTATTTAATATAACTGAAAGCTGGGGTTCACGAAACAGAGAGTCCTTTATACCAAATATTTGTGAAATCCTTGATATTCCCTGTACAGGTTCTGATGGTGTTGCTCTGGGGGTATCTCTGGACAAGGCATTAACCAAACATATTGCCCGTTCTATAGGTATAAGAACACCTGATTTTTTTAAAATTGAAACAGTAAAAAAGTTAAATCAATTAATTAATGAAAGAGAACTCAAATATCCTTTTTTTATAAAACCAAATAATGAGGGATCCAGTATGGGGGTAAGAATCACTTCCTGTGTAAATTCAGACAAACAATTAATTAAAGAGGCCCGTTATTTACTGGAAAAATTCAAAAGCCCTGTATTAATAGAAAAATTTCTCTCAGGTAGAGAATTTGCAGTTGCTCTTCTGGGAAATAAAAACCAGGAGATATTTCCAGTAGCTGAAATAATGGTTGATCAGGGCCGGTTTCCGTTTTATTCTTATGAATTTAAAGATAAACATAAAAAAACAGTTGGATGCCCGGCACAAATAAATGACAAAACCAAAAATATGATGATTAGAGATACCAGGAAAATATTTAAAGCCCTGGGCTGCAGGGATATAGGCAGGGCGGATTTCAAAATGGATAAACAGGGGAAACCACACTTTGTTGAAATAAATCCTCTCCCTGGTTTATCACCGTTTTACAGTATTTATCCCCTACAGGCAAAAAAACATGGGCTGGAATTAAAAGAGGTAATTGAAAAAATGTTAAAGGAAGCTTTAAAAAGACACAAAAAGGAGGACAAATATGTTTAAAAAAGTAAACTGTCCAGAGAATATAAATAAAAAGGACTGGAATGATTGGAAATGGCAGGGAAAACACTCTATTACTACTATACAGGAATTAGAAAGATATATTGAAATAGATAAAGAAGAAAAAGAAGAAATAATTAAAACAGAAAAAACATACAGATGGAAAATCACCCCTTATTTTGCCAGTTTGATGTCAAAAGAAGATAAAAATTGTCCCATAAGGTTACAATCCATACCATTAGCAAAGGAATTATATGATCCTGTTGGTGTAATAGATCCTCTTGATGAAGAAAAACATTCACCTGCACCGGGTATAATAAAGGTTTATCCAGATAGAATTGCCTGGTGTGTATCGAATCAGTGTGCCACTTTATGCAGACATTGTCTCCGGAAAAGATTTATGACAGCCGGTGAAGAAGGTGACTTTTCAGCAAAGGCTCGCAAGAAGGCTCTGGATTATATAAAAAACAATCCTGAGATACGGGATGTACTTCTTACAGGAGGAGATCCTCTGTTATTTTCTGATAACTGGGTGGAAAATATCTTAAAAGAATTAACAAATATTGAACATGTGGAAATTGTAAGAATAGGGTCAAGAGTTCCTTCTACACTTCCTCAAAGAATTACACCAGAATTATGTAATATGTTAAAAAAATATCATCCTTTATGGTTAAATACACAATTTAATCATCCTCAGGAATTAACAGAAGAAACCCGGAGAGCATGTGCTATGCTGGCGAATGCAGGAATACCTCTGGGCAATCAATCAGTACTCATGAAAGGAATCAATGATAATCCACAGGTTATGAAAAAACTGGTTCAGGGATTGGTGGCTATGAGGGTAAGGCCCTATTATATATATCAGTGCCAGATACTGGAAGGGACTGCTCATTTCCGGACACCTGTGGAAACCGGAATTAATATTATTTATAATTTGCGAGGTTTTACTACCGGATTTTCAGTTCCAACATATGTTTTGGATACTCCGGTGGGTAAAGTACCCATGAATCCTGGATATGTATTAAAAAGAGATAAGAAAGGAGTTCTTTTCAGTAATTTTACCAATAAGAAATGGAAAGAACCAAATCCTGCCCCTGATAGTCTGTCAGAATATGAGATTGACAGTTGGCGTTTTCCCTTTAATCAATGATTTTTTAAAATAATCTTGTGGAAGTTTTTTTAGAATCTTTAATCTTATTTCTATATTTAAGAGGTGTACAATCTTCAAATTTCTTAAAGACTTTAATAAAATAACTAAAATGATTAAAGCCTGTAAGTCTTGAAATTTTTTTCACAGATATATTTTTTTTCTGTAACAATTCTTTTGCCCTATTGATTCTATAAAGATTTAAATATTCTATGGGAGATTTACCTGTTTGATTTTTAAAATAACGAGAAAAATAACTTTTATTTAAATTAGAGATATTGGCCAGTTGTTTCAGGCTGATATCTCTATCATAGTTATGGTGTATAAATAATAAAACATCTTTTAATCTTTTTGCTTTTTGTTTTGATTTGTGGTTAACTTCCACTATTTTATCCTTAGTGTAAAATTCATATATAAAATCAAATAATATTGCCTTAAGCTTGACTTTATATGGTTCTTTCTGCGGATGGGCAACATTAATAATTTCCTGGAAAAGATTTATTATCTTTTTTGAAACACTGCTATCAGGTGAAATATGGGGTTTTAACCGTATATTATTATTAAGTAAAGGATTTATATAATTAATCTGGCAGTCATCATCATATTTACTGTTCAAAATTTT
>PWOK01000049.1 GCA_003557445.1 Halanaerobiaceae bacterium | reverse complement strand
TCTGAAATAGATACCCTGGAACGTTCTGAAATTATAAGAGACTTAAGGTTGAAAAAATTTGATGTCCTTGTGGGTATAAACTTATTAAGGGAAGGCCTTGATTTACCAGAGGTTTCTCTGGTTGCCATTCTTGATGCTGATAAAGAAGGATTTTTAAGATCTGAAAGGACATTAATTCAGACAATAGGAAGGGCAGCCCGTAATGTAAATGGAAAGGTGATAATGTATGCGGATAAAATTACTGAATCCATGAGAAATGCTATTGAGGAGACAGAAAGAAGGAGAGAAATACAGACAGAATTTAATCAAAAACATGGTATTGAACCAAAAACAATAAATAAACCGGTAAGAGAAGTAGTAAGACCGGTAGATATGGTTGTAGCAGAAACAAATGAAATCGAATATAATGTGGATTCAGATAATGAGAATTTATCTCCTGTAGAGATACAAAATAAAATTATTGACCTGGAAAAAGAAATGAGACAGGCAGCAGATAATCTTGAATTTGAAGTTGCTGCTCAAATTAGAGATGAAATTGAAGTATTAAAAGAAAAAATTAAAGAAGTAAAGAGTAAAAAATGAGGTGGACTAAATGGCCAAAAATAAAATAATAATTAAAGGTGCTAAAGAACACAATTTACAGGATATTGATCTGGAAATTCCCAGAGACAAATTAGTAGTTATAACAGGATTAAGTGGTTCAGGAAAATCATCACTGGCCTTTGATACTATTTATGCAGAAGGACAGAGAAGATATGTTGAATCCCTGTCTGCTTATGCCAGACAGTTTTTAGGGCAGATGGAAAAACCCAAAATAGAATATATTGAGGGACTATCTCCAGCAATATCTATAGATCAAAAATCCACAAGCAAAAATCCCCGTTCAACTGTTGGTACAGTGACTGAAATATATGACTATCTTAGATTGTTATATGCCCGTGTGGGAACACCACATTGTCCTGAATGTGGTCAGGAAATTTCTTCACAGACAGTTGATGAAATAGTTGATCAGGTTTTATCCCTGCCGGAAAGGACAAAAATACAGATAATGGCTCCGGTTATCAGAGGAAGAAAAGGAGAACATCAAAAAGTAATGGTCCAGATACAGAGAGATGGTTTTGTTAGAGCCAGGGTTGATGGGGAAACCATAATGGTTGAAGATGAAGTAAATCTGGACAGGTATGTTAAACATGATATTGAAGTTATAGTTGACCGTTTAATTATAAAAGAAGGTATAAGTGAAAGACTTACAGATTCAATTGAAACTGCACTTGAATATAGTGAAGGTCTGATAATAGTTGATGTTATAGATGGTGAGGAGTTGATTTTTAGTGAAAAATTTGCCTGCCCTGACTGTGGTATTAATCTGGAAGAATTATCTCCCAGAATGTTTTCTTTTAACAGCCCTTATGGAGCCTGTAGTAGCTGTGATGGCCTGGGAATTAAAAAAGAATTTGATCCAGATCTTTTACTTGATAGGGATAAATCAATCGAAGATGGAGGGGTTATACCCTGGAGAAATTCAAGCAGTAGGTATTATCCCCAGTTATTAAAGGCTCTCAGTGAATCATATAATTTTAGTTTAAAAACCCCTATCAAAAAACTTGATCAGGAAATTATTGATATAATATTATATGGATCAGATAAAAAACTAAGTTTTCCCTATACCAATCGTTATGGCAGAACAAGAAACCATCAAACCAGATTTAAAGGTATAACAGGTTATCTCAAAAGACGTTTAAATGAATCCAATTCACCGGGCTCACATAAACGTCTGGAAAAATATATGACTGAACTTGACTGTCAGGACTGTAAAGGTGAACGTTTAAAACCAGAAGTACTGGCAGTAACTGTAGGCGGTATTTCAATATCAGAAATGACCAGGTTTTTCATCAAAGAAGCCCTGGAATTTCTGGATAAACTTGAGTTTACTGATCGGGAACAAATAATTGCCAGTGAAATTTTAAAAGAAATTAAAAACAGGCTTAAATTTCTGGTTGATGTTGGCCTTGATTATTTAACTCTGGAAAGATCTGCGGCAAGTTTATCTGGAGGTGAAGCTCAGCGTATAAGGCTGGCCACTCAAATTGGATCAGGCCTTGTAGGTGTATTATATATACTTGATGAACCGAGTATTGGGCTTCATCAGAGGGATAATAATCGTTTGATAGGTACCCTTGAACATATTAGAGATCTGGGTAATACCGTAATAGTTGTTGAACATGATGAAGAAACAATCAGAACAGCTGATCATATAATTGATTTAGGTCCGGGAGCAGGAAAAAATGGTGGAAAAATTATAGCCCAGGGTGATATTAATGATATACTAAAGAGCAAAAAATCTTTAACAGGGCAATATTTACGGGGGGAAAAAGAAATACCTGTTCCAGCAAAAAGATATGATGCAAATGGGAAAAAACTTGTGATTAAAGGGGCCAGACAGTTTAATCTAAAAAATATTGATATTGAAATTCCCCTGGGAACATTTACCTGTGTAACCGGGGTTTCCGGTTCGGGGAAAAGTACTTTAATAAATATTATTTTAAAAAGAAGATTAATGCAGGAATTTTATAAATCCACCCAGCATCCGGGAAAACATGATGAAATTGAAGGGATAAAACACCTTGATAAAGTAATCAATATTGATCAATCACCAATTGGAAGAACTCCCAGGTCCAATCCTGCAACCTATACCAAGGTTTTTGATTATATAAGGGATGTATTCGCCAGAACCCCTGAAGCTAAAAGAAGGGGATATAAAAAAGGAAGGTTTAGCTTTAATGTAAAAGGTGGTAGATGTGAGGCCTGTAAAGGTCAGGGTATTAATCAGATAGAAATGCATTTTCTGGCTGATGTTTATGTACCCTGTGAGGTATGTGGAGGTAAAAGATATAACAGGGAAACACTGGAAATAAAATATAAAGGAAAAACAATAGCTGATGTACTGAACATGACTGTGGAAGAAGCCCTGGTTTTTTTCAAAAATATTGATACAATAAAAAGAAGACTACAGACACTGGCAGATGTTGGTCTAACCTATATCCGTCTGGGACAGCCGGCAACGACTTTATCGGGTGGAGAGGCTCAGCGGGTTAAAATTTCAACTGAACTGGGTAAAAGAAGTACCGGTAAAACACTATATATTCTTGATGAACCAACAACAGGTCTACATTTTGCAGATATCAAAAAATTGCTACAGGTACTTCACCGTCTACGTGAAGGTGGAAATACAGTCATAGTTATTGAACACAATCTGGATGTAATTAAATCTGCCGATTATATTATTGACCTGGGACCTGAAGGTGGTTACCGGGGAGGAGAAGTGATTGCAACCGGTACCCCTGAAGAAGTTTCCAGGGTGGAAAAATCATATACAGGAAAGTTTTTGCAAAAAGTATTATAATTAAAAAATGGTGATTAATATGAACACAGAACAGATAAAAGAACAGCTTAATCAGCTTCCCGATAAACCGGGAGTATATATGATGAAAGATGAAACTGAAACCATAATCTATGTGGGTAAAGCCAGGTCTCTGAATAAAAGGGTTAGATCCTATTTTAACAGGGGAAATCACAGTTATAAGACCAGAATTATGGTTGATTATATTGCTGATTTTGATTATATAGTTACCGATACTGAAGTGGAAGCCTATATTCTGGAAGCCAATCTTATAAAAAAATATCAACCTAAATACAATATTCGTTTAAAAGATGATAAAACCTATCCCTATATCAAAATAACAACCGGGGAAGATTTTCCTGGCATTTTCAAAACAAGGATTATTAAAAAAGATGGCAGCCGTTATTTTGGCCCATTTGCCAATGTAAATGCAATTTATAAAACCCTTGATATGATCAAAGATTTATATTCTTTAAGGCGTTGCCGAAAAAAACTGGATAAAAACAATCTGGAGGACCGTCCCTGTCTTAATTATCATATAGATAAATGTCTGGGCCCCTGTATCGGAGAAATTTCTTCGGAAGAATACCATGAACTTATTGACCAGGTCTGTCTTTTTTTATCAGGGAAACAGGATTTATTAATAAAAAAAGTAGAAAAGAAAATGAAAGAGGCAGCTGAGAAAAAAAACTATGAAAAAGCAGCCCGTTTTCGTGATGCCAGAAAGGCCTTTACTGAAATTTCCAGACAGCAGAAAGTTATGTCTGATAAAAATATAGATCAGGATGTAATTTATTTATATAAAAAGAAAGATAAAGAACCTTCTGTACAGCTTTTATTATTAAGAAAAGGTAGATTGATTGGACAGGAATACTTTAATATTGAAGGTTCTGAAAAAGAAACATCACCTGATATTATGGGTTCTTTTTTGCAACAGTATTATGAGCAGGCTCCGGGTATTCCTGATGAGATTTTAATAAATTCTGAATTTAATCATGAAAAATTACTTACAGATCATTTAAAACAGATTAAAGGGAAAAAAGTAAAAATTAAACAGCCGGTGAAGGGTAATAAAAAACGTTTGCTTGATATGGCCGGACGAAATGCTGAGGAAAATTATAAAAAAGAACAGATAAAACAAAAATATATTAAGAAAAGAACAACAAAATCTATTAAAGAAATCAAAGATAAACTTAACCTTGATAGGGCCCCTGGATATATTGAAGGGATCGATATTTCCAATATACAGGGAACGGATCCGGTTGCTTCAGTGGTAGTTTTTAAGGATGGAGTTCCCTCAAAAAAAGATTATCGCAGGTATAAAATTAAATCGGTTGATGGGCCAGATGATTTTGCTATGATGCAGGAGGTTGTAAAAAGAAGATATTCCCGTCTGAAGAATGAAGAGAAAAAAATGCCTGATTTGATTCTTATTGATGGAGGTAAAGGTCAGTTAAATGCAGTAAAAAATGTGCTTGATAAACTTAACTTAAAAAACCAACAGGTAATAGGTCTGGCAAAAAGAGAGGAACAAATTTTTATACCGGGCAGAAAAAAACCTGTAATATTTGAACTTAATTCAAATGGACTTCATTTATTGCAAAGAGTAAGGGATGAAGCTCATAGATTTGCTGTCAGTTATCACAGGAAATTAAGAAGCAGACGCTTAACACACAGTATGCTGGATGATATTGAGGGGATAGGACCTGAGAGAAGAAAAGCCCTCTTAAGACATTTTGGTTCCCTGGAAAAAATAAAAAAAGCTGAAATAGGTCAATTAAAAGAAGTTGAAGGAATCAGTACAAAGACTGCCAGAAAGGTATATGATTATATGAGGGAAAATACAAGGGTTTATTAAAACTTCAATATTAATATTATTATTGACAATTTAAAACTGTATAGATATAATAATCATAGTTAATTATATAAGTTTTGATGATCTATTATACACAGGAGGTGATTAATTAAGATGACTCATGTGATATCAGACGAATGTATTTTGTGTGGTGCCTGTGAACCAGAATGTCCGGTTGATGCCATCAGTGAAGGTGATGAAAAATATGAAATTAATCCTGATGAATGTATTGATTGTGGGGCCTGTGTTGCAGTTTGCCCGGTTGAGGCTATCAGCCCTGAATAAAATTGATTACTTAATTGCCGGAGTAAAATAAACTCCGGTTTTATATTTATTATAAATTCAGGTTAAATTAAATTAAGAATAGGTAATAATTTTTAAAAGAAGGTGATTTAGTTAATGAAAAATAAAATAGTTATTATTGGTGCTGGTTTTGTTGGCTCTACAACCGCTTATGCTATTATGAACTGGGGAATTGCTTCACAAATAGTACTTGTAGATATTGATCAAAAAAAAGCAGAGGGAGAGGCCATGGATTTAAATCATGGTGCAGCTTTTGTTAAACCTGTTTCTGTTAAAAGTGGTGGTTATCAGGAATGTGAAAATGCTGATATAATAATAATTACGGCCGGAGCCAATCAGAAACCTGGAGAAACCAGGCTGGATCTTGTAAAGAAAAATACAGCCATATTTAAAAATATAATACCAGAAATCACTAAATATACTAAGGAAGCAATATTACTGGTAGTTACCAATCCGGTTGATATATTAACTTATGTAACTCATAAATTAACTGATTTACCTGTAAACCAGGTTATTGGTTCGGGTACAGTTCTGGATACATCAAGGTTTCGTTATTTATTGAGTAAACACTGTAATCTTGATCCCCGCAATATTCATTCCTATATTATTGGGGAACATGGAGATAATGAAGTTTCTGCCTGGAGTTTGAGCAATGTAGCGGGAATACCCTTTGATAAATACTGTCAGATTTGTAATAATAAAGGAGATAGTGATTGTTTTAATAATCCCCGACAATTCAAAAAAGAAATGGCAGAAAAAGTTAAAAATTCAGCCTATGAAATAATTGAAAGGAAACAGGCTACATATTATGCAGTTGGCCTGGCAGTTACCAGAATTGTTGAAAGTATTCTCAGAAATGAAAATACCATATTAACTGTTTCCAGTGTACTTGATGATATTTATGGTGTCTCGGATATAGCTCTAAGTTTACCTTCAATTGTTGGTGCAAATGGAGTTAAAAGAGTATTACCACTGGAAATAAGTCAGCAAGAGAAAAATAAATTTTTAAATTCAGCTAAATTGTTAAAAAAAGTTGCAGAAAAGCTGGATATTTAATAAAATGATATTAATAAGGCTGTAAAGGAGTTGTTAAAGAATGGATAAATTAAATAAAATTGATCCTGAAATTGCTGAAATAATAAAGAAAGAAGAAAAAAGACAACAGGAAAATATTGAACTAATTGCCTCAGAAAATTTTGTCAGTGAGGCAGTAATGGAAGCTGCTGGTTCCTGTCTGACCAATAAATATGCTGAAGGATATCCTCATAAAAGATATTATGGAGGGTGTGAAATAGTTGATCAGGCGGAGGAACTGGCCATTGAAAGGGCAAAAAAATTATTTAAAGCAGAACATGTAAATGTTCAACCTCATTCGGGTTCTCAGGCCAATCAGGCTGTCTATTTTGCAGTTGTTCCCCGGGGAGAAACAATCCTGGGTATGGATTTAACCCATGGTGGCCATTTAAGTCATGGAAGTCCTGTGAATATTTCCGGTAAATATTTTAATTTTGTACATTATGGTGTATCTAAAGAAGATGAAACAATTGATTTTGCTCAGGTAAGAGAACTTGCTTTAAAGCATAAACCGGCTTTGATTGTTGCCGGGGCCAGTGCCTATCCCCGTAAAATTGATTTTAATAAATTTCGAGAAATTGCCGATGAAGCAGGCTCTTTATTTATGGTTGATATGGCCCATATTGCTGGATTAATAGCAGCAGATTTACATCCAGATCCGGTGCCTGAAGCAGATTTTGTGACTACCACCACTCATAAAACCTTAAGAGGAACAAGGGGTGGAATGATTCTCTGTAAAGAAAAATATGCTAAAAAAATTGATAAATCAATATTCCCCGGACTTCAGGGAGGACCTCTAATGCATATAATTGCTGCCAAAGCAGTAACTTTTAAAGAAGCCCTGACAGAGGAATTTAATCAATATCAACAACAAATTATTAAAAATGCCCGGGTACTGGCAGCAGAATTAAAAAATTATGGTTTTAGACTTGTTTCAGGTGGTACTGATAATCATATGATGCTTGTCGATTTAAATAACAAAGGAATTACAGGTAAAGAAGCTGAAGCTGCTTTAGATAAAGTCAATATTACCGTTAACAAAAACACAATTCCTTTTGAAACCAGAAGTCCTTTTGTGACAAGTGGTATAAGGATTGGGACTCCTGCAGTAACCACACGGGGAATGAAAGAAAAAGAAATGAAAAAAATTGCTTTATATATTTCCCTGACTATTGATAATATTGATAATAAGGATAAACTGGAAGAGATCAGTAAACAGGTATTATCATTGTCCGGTAAATTCTAAGGAATTGGGTGTTTTTAATGAAATATAAATTACTGGCTCTTGATCTGGATGGTACACTTCTGGATAGTAATAATCTGATACATAGTGATACATTAAAATTAATCAGAGGAGCAAAAAATAAAGGTCTGTATATTGTTATTGCCACAGGTAGAATATATAAATCTGCATTAACCTATGTAAATAAATTAAACCTACAGGGACCTGTAATTTCGTATAATGGTGCTTATGTTAGGGATAGTCAGGATAAAAAGACAATTTATCATAAACCTGTGAACTTAAAACTGGCCCAAAAAGTTATAGCTGATTGTCAGCAAAAGAATCTACATCTTAATATTTATATAGGTGATCAGTTATATGTAGAAAAAAAGAATAAATTAAGTCATAATTATGAAATAAATTCAGGAGTTAAGGCAGAGGAAAAAGGTCCTCTTGATAAATTTATAGAAAAACCTCCAACCAAAATGCTGGCTATAGAAGAAAATCAGAAAAGGCATAAAAAATTATTAAATTATTTTAAAGAAAAATATAATGATCAATTAAGTATTACAATCTCCAAAAGCCATTTTATTGAATTTATTGCTCACGGTGTTTCCAAGGCAACAGCCTTAAAAAAAGTAATTGATATCTTAGATATAAAACAGGAGGAAGTAATAGCTGTAGGAGATAGCTGGAATGATTATTCCATGATTAAATGGGCAGGTACTGGAGTTGCTGTAATTAGTGCTGATCAGCAAATAAAAAAAGAAGCAGATTTAATTGCTCCTTTACCGGAAAATAATGGTATAGGTTACATTATTCAAAAATATATATTATAATATTTATATCTGGAGGTTTTTAATTTGCTCATCTGGGAAACTATAAAAATTACTTTTAAGCAGTTTTATTTTAATGCATTTCAACTTGTAATAATAAATCTTATCTGGTCTTTCATTACTGGTTTTTTAATTCTTTTTGGGTTATCTGGATTACAGACAGGCCTCTGGTTTTTAATGATTTTTCCTTTAATTCTGGCCGGACCATTTTTTATGTCAATGCTGGCAATCGCTGTTAAAGCCTATAAAGATCAGGATATTAAAATACTGGAATCATTTAAGGGAATAAAAAAATATTTTAAAAGAGGTTTGAAGTCATTTTTGTTTTTCCTGATATTTTATATATTATTCATAATTAATATTGAATTTTTCCTTTACATGGGGCTTGAAAATATTTTTGTATTTGTATTTTTTGTAATTAATATTTTTATTGGTATTTGTTTTACTATTATGCAGATGTATTTCTGGGGATTACTGATTTTAAATAAAAATGAAGGAATATATTTATCATTTAAAAGGGCTTTTGTTTTGTTTTTTGACAATCTTTTTTATTCAATACTATGGTTTCTGTTTTTATCAATATTATTGCTTATTGCTTATAATTTAATCGCAGGAGCTATACCCGTTCTTATTACTCTGGTTTCCATATATATTATAACAGGTAATAGATTGATACTTGAAGAATATGGTAATAAAAAAATTGATAACAATTTATAAAGGGGGAGAAATTAAATGTATTTTATTGGAGTGGATCTGGGAGGAACCAAAATATTAACAGCAGTAGCAGATGATAAAGGAAAAATTATTGCCAGGGAAAATATACCTACAGAAGCTGATAAAGGCCAGGATCATGTTATTGAAAATATTAATAAAACAATAAAAAAGGTTATTAAAAAATCTGGAATCAGCAAAAAAGATATTGTAAAAATTGGTGTGGGCAGCCCTGGTCCTTTAAATTCTATTGAGGGAATTATTTATGAAAGTGCCAATTTACCTTTTAAAAATCTGCCCATAGTTGAAATGCTGGAAGAAAGTAATCAACTTCCTGTAAAACTTGAAAATGATGCCAATGCAGCTGCCCTTGGTGAAAAGTGGTTTGGGGCAGGAAAAGATGTTGATCATATGATTTATATTACTGTTAGTACCGGTGTTGGTGGAGGTATCATTATAGATAAAAGAATATTACAGGGTAGAGATGGTGCTGCCGGAGAAGTTGGTCATATGATAATGGAACCTGAAGGTCCTATCTGTGGTTGCGGAAATTATGGCTGTCTGGAGTCACTGGCTTCAGGTACTGCTATAGCAAGAAGAGGCAGGGAGAGTTTAAAAGAAAATAGGGATTCTTTAATTGCTGAGTTAAGTAATAATGATCCTGATAAGATAGATGCAATTTTAGTTGCTCAGGCTGCCTTTAAAGGTGATAAAACAGCTATAGAAATTTATGAAACTGCAGGTCATTATCTGGGAATTGGACTGGCCAATTTAATCAACTTATTTAATACAGAAAAAATTATTTTTGGTGGTGGAGTTAATAAAGATAGGGAATTATTTAATCAACCAATGATGAAAAGTTTAAAGGCTAAAGCATTACCTTCTTCATTAAAAAATGTAGAAATCTGTGATTCTGCTCTTGCAAGTGATACTGGTGTAAAGGGAGCAATTGCAGTAGCCATGGAGGAACATCTATTATCATGAAAAACATTAAAAACAAGGAAGTAACTGTTAAAGATATAATTGAAAAGTTTGACCTGGAGGTTATATCTGGAGAAAAATCGGTCAACAAAATGATAAAAGTCAGTGAAATAAAGAGGCCGGGAATAGAACTGGCAGGTTTCTGGGAATATTTCACCCCGGAAAGGGTACAGATTTTGGGGAGAACTGAAATATCCTTTATTAACAGGTTGGATAAAAATATTCTTGAAAAAAGAATAAAAAAACTGATGCATTATGATATTAAATGTGTTGTAATTACCCGTAATCTGGAAGTTCCAGATATTATAAAAAAAGAAGCAACCATAAACAAAATACCTTTATTAAGGTCAAAAACAGTTACTACCAGGTTTTTAAGTAAATTAACAAATTATCTTGAAAGAGCACTTGCACCTGAAAAGGTTGAACATGGTGTTCTGGTAGATATTTATGGAGTGGGAGTATTGATCAAAGGTGAAAGTGGTATTGGTAAAAGTGAGACAGCACTGGAACTGGTAAAAAGAGGACACAGGCTTGTTGCAGATGATATAATTTATGTAAAAAAAATTGATGAACAGGAATTAATAGGTTATGCTCCGGAAAAGTTAAGATATTTTCTGGAATTAAGGGGTATAGGAATTATTAATGTCAGGTCTTTGTTTGGTGCAGGGGCGATAAAAGATAACTCACCGATCCAGATAATTATTACTATGGAACACTGGGAAGAAACCAAAAACTATGATAGACTGGGTATGAAAAATAATTATACAGAGTTTCTAGATGTAAAAATCCCGGAAATAATAATTCCCGTTAAACCTGGAAGAAATTTAGCAATGGTTTTAGAAGTTGCAGCAATGAATACCAGGATGAAGGCAATGGGATATAATGCTGCCAGGGATTTTATTAAGAGAACTGCCCCTAAGGATAATCAATAATCAGGAGGTAATTATCTGTGAAAAAAAGTTATCTGGTTTTGGGGATAATCATGATATTGTCAATGTTTTCTGTTTTAACTTATGCGGAAGATATGGTGGTAATTGAGGATAATACAGGGGATGATTATGGTCCCGGAATGTACCATTATCCTCGACATGAAGATTTTAAACCATATGAGGGTTTGTTTGATATTAAAAAGTTCAGTCTGGAAACTGTTGATGATTATTATCAACTCAAATTTGTTTTTTCTAAATTAACAAATCCCTGGAATAAAGTATATGGTTTTAGCCATCCTCTGATAGAATTATATATTGATAATCAAAAAGGAGGATCAACAGAATCTTTTATGGCTGCTGCCCGGGTTAATTTTGATTCTGATCACCCCTGGAATAAATTATTACGGATTAGTGGTGAATTTGTAAAGTTATACACATCAGAGGATGAAATAGAGGAATATGTTGATCTGGCTTCTGATCTTACAAGATCTCGCTGGGAACTTGATGATGCTCAGATAGGAGTGGAGAACAATAGTATAATTGTTAAAATCAGACAGGACTTACTGGGTGATTTAAAAGATGCTTATGTTTATTTGCTTGTAGGTAGTTTTAATCCTTTTGGATACGGTTATTACAGGGATATTCGGTCTGAACCATCAAACTGGTACTTTTCTGCCCCTGGTATTTCCAGTCAGGAAATAGTATATGCACCCCGGGTTATTGATATTATTCTTCCAGAAAACAAAAATCAAAGACAGGTATTGGCAAATTTTGATCAGGAAAATTATGCAGTTGTTTATCCGGTAAGTCTGGATAAATCAGAAAGTTATTATCAGGAAAATTATATTTTCCCGGTTCTGGCTATAATAATTATTTTTTCAGTTATTTATTATTTGAGCAAAAAACATCTAACTTGACAATTCTTTAGTTTAATAATATAATAAATGACTAAATAAAGAAAATACAAAACAATAATTTATTTTAATACAGTTAAAAAAAAAACACATGAATAACAGTGTTTTTTTATAATAATTAAAGGGGAGGTGAAACCTGGTTAAACTAATTATAATGGTTAACCAGGGATGATAGTGAGCAGGCAAATATATTTAAATGGAGAAATTGTTCCTGAAAATGATGCTAAAATATCTGTGTTTGATCATGGCTATTTGTATGGAGATGGAATCTTTGAAGGTATTAGAGCTTATAATGGTAGAGTATTTAAATTGAAAGAACATATTAAAAGACTTTATAAATCGGCCAATACAATTATGCTACAAATTCCACTAACAGCTGAAGAAATGGAAGAAGCGATATTAAAAACAATCAGGGCAAATGAACTCAGTGATGCCTACATAAGGGTTGTAATATCAAGAGGTAAGGGTGATCTGGGGCTTGATCCCCGCAAATGCAAAAAACCGACTATAGTTATTATTGCCAGTGAAATAACTCTTTATGACCCAGAGTTATATGAAAGAGGTTTGAAAGTAAAAACAGTACCAACAAGGCGTAATGGTCCAGAAATGGTCAATCCCAGAATTAAATCTTTAAATTATCTTAATAATATACTGGCAAGAATTGAGGCTAATTTAATGGAAGCACCTGAAGCCATCATGTTAAATGATCAGGGATATGTTGCTGAATGTACGGGTGACAATATCTTTATAATAGAAGGTGATAATTTAATAACCCCACCTGGACATGCAGGTATCCTTAAAGGTATAAAAAGGGGAGTAGCCATGGAAATTGGTCTGGAACTTAAATTACAGGTCAAAGAAGAACAATTTACCCGTTATGATTTATTTAATGCAGATGAATGTTTTTTAACAGGAACAGCAGCTGAGGTAATACCGGTTGTGGAAGTTGATGGCCGGAAAATAGCTGATGGTACCCCGGGTCAATATACAAAAAAAATAATAAATAAATTTAGAGAAATTGCAAATAATAC
>PWOK01000306.1 GCA_003557445.1 Halanaerobiaceae bacterium | reverse complement strand
GTTGAGAGTGAATTTGAAGAATTTAAAAAAAGATTTATAAAACAGGGTTATAATACAGTTATTTGTGATCCCCGTCAATTAAATTATAAAAATGGATCATTATATTACAAAAATCAGGAAATCAATTTAATTTACAGGAGAGTAACTACTTCAAGATTTGTTGAAGAAGCTGATAAAGTTAAGGACTTAATTCAGGCTTACAAAGATCAGGCAGTTTGTTTATTTGGGGGGTTTGTCTCTCAAATAATTCATAATAAAAAAATATTCGCTATTTTACATGATTTTGATAATCTTGATTTTCTAAATCAAAAAGAAAAGAAATTTATTAAAAACCATATTCCCCGGACAGATTATTTTGATTTTGATAATTTAAAATTAAGGGAAAAGGCCCTAAAAAATAAGGATAAATATATATTAAAACCATGTGATTGGTTTGCATGTCATGGGGTTTATGCTGGAAGAGATTATAGTCATAATAAATGGAAAAAAATATTAAAAGAAATTAAAAATAAAAAATATATAATTCAGGAATATTATCATCCTGGTAAAACCCGAATGATTACAATTAAGAAGGATAAATTATATCTGGAAAAATATAATTTTTTAACAGGTATATACCTTTATAACCATGAGTTTAAAGGAATATATACCAGAGCAGGAAGAGAAAATATTATAGGTTCACTGGTAGAATCTTTTACTTTACCTTCATTTGTAATTAAAAATAATTAAGGGTGATAATATGAGTAAAAAAAGCAGAAAACATATTTATATAACTGGAAAAGTTCAGGGGGTTGGTTTTAGAGCTTTTACCCGCAGACAGGCCCAAAAATATGATATAAAGGGCTGGGTTAAAAACCTATCTGATGGCAGAGTGGAAGTTGTTCTGGAGGGTGATAATCTAAAAGTTAAAGAATTGATAGATAAGCTTAAAAAAGGCCCTTCCTTTGCCTTTGTACATCAATTAGAAGTAAAAAATGAGGAATACAGGAATGAATTTGATAGATTCAGTATAAAATATTAAAATAAAGGAGCATAATAATTGTGGAAAAACATACTTTAATAGCCACTACAACTTTTGGTCTGGAGTCAGTTGTAAAAGATGAATTAAAAAAACTGGGTTATAATATAAAGAGTGTAAGTAATGGAAAAGTTGAATTTGAAGGAACTCTTGAAGCAATCTGTAAAGCCAATTTATGGTTAAGGTCTGCAGAGAGAGTATTATTGAAAATCGGTGAATTTGATGCCACCGATTTTGATCAGCTTTATGAAAAAACTAAAAAATTACCCTGGAAAAAATGGATTCCGGAAAATGCTAAATTTCCGGTTACCGGAAAATCAGTAAGTTAAAAACTTCATAATGTTCCCAGCTGTCAATCAATTGTAAAAAAAGCAGTGGTTGATAATTTAAAAGAAAAATATAAAAAGAAATGGTTTTCAGAAACCGGTGCAGAATATAATATTCAAATTGCTCTGTTAAAAGATACTGCTACTCTGACACTGGATACCAGTGGTACAGGCCTGCATAAAAGGGGATATCGGGAATTAAGCACAAAAGCACCCCTACAGGAAACCATTGCTGCTGGTATGATTTATTTAAGCAAATGGAACCCGGATCGTATATTGATAGACCCTTTTACCGGTTCCGGTACAATACCTATCGAAGCAGCAATGATGGCTAGAAATATTGCTCCAGGTATAAATAGAAATTTTGCTTCTGAAAAATGGTCATGTTTTGCAAATGGTACCTGGGAAAAAGCACGCAAAAAAGCAAAAGCAAATTTTAAAAATAATCTTGAACCACGTTTGATAATGGGAACTGATAAAGATGAAAATGTAATAGGTATTGCCCGCCATCATGCTCAAAAAGCCGGGGTTGAAGATATTATTCATTTTCAAAAAAAGAGTTTTTCTGATTTTGAAAACAGTCGTAAATATGGATATATTATTACCAACCCTCCCTATGGTCAAAGAATGGATGAAAGAGAAGAGGTAGAAAAGTTATACAGAAAAATTGGTCAAAAATTAAAAGAATATGATACCTGGTCATTCTATATTTTAACTTCACATTCCAACTTCGAAAAATTATATGGGAAGAAAGCCAGTAAAAGAAGAAAATTATATAATGGTGGTATTGAATGTCAATACTATCAATATTATGGTCCCTGGCCTCCTTCAAAAAATTAATTTTTTAAACCAGTGATATTTTAAGATTATACATTTTTTCATAGTATTCTTTTAACATTCTGGAGGAAGAAAAATCATAATGTGACATTTCAATACTTTTAAACATCATATCAACCCATTTATTTCTATAATCATAATATGTGGGAATAACTTCCTCACGGAGAATATGATATAATGCCTGCAAATCCAGCTGATCTTGATCAATTGATGAATCAAGTTCAGGAAATAGATTATCAAGAATCCATCCATGTTTACCATGCTCTACACCTTCAGCTACCCATCCATCCAGAACACTTAAATTCAAACAACCATTCATGGCTGCCTTCATTCCGGAAGTACCACTTGCTTCCAGGGGCCGTCTGGGATTATTTAACCAGACATCACATCCTTTAGTTAAATAACTGGCAATTTCCATATTATAATTTTCTAAAAATACAATACTATCTTTGTATTTTTTATCCATTTTTACAAGTCTGGCAACTATATTTTTCCCATAATGATCATCAGGGTGTGCTTTTCCTGAAAAAACAAGTTGCAGTTTTTTACTTTTTAGTAAATCCTCAATTTTTTCTGTATCACGAAAAATTAATTCACTTCTTTTATAGGGGGCAGCTCTACGGGCAAAACCTATTAATAGGTTATCAGGATTCATGCGGGCATCAGTATTTTGTGCTATATATTCAATCAACTCTTTTTTTAATGACATATGTGAATTCCATAATTTGTCTTTTGATTTTTCATTAAAGGCTTCTTTAATTAATGGATCCTGCCATGTTTCTTGATGTACACCGTTTGTTATAGCAATTATAGGAGCTGAATCTTTCAGGTTTTTCCACATTTTATTGGCTGTATTTTTATGTATCTTGGAAACCCCATTGGCTACAGAAGCCATTTTCAGGCAGGCTGCAGTCATGTTAAAAGGGTCTCCTCCCAGTTTTTTTAGCTGTTTTATTGAAAGACCATTAGTGGCATTCATTTCTTCAAGTAATTTTAGATCATGAGATTCATTTCCGGCAGGAACAGGAGTATGGGTGGTAAAAATAATCTCATCTCTGGTTTGTTCCAGAGCATCTTCGAAAGATAAATTTAAATTTTTCATTTTTTCTCTGATTAATTCAAATCCTGCAAAGGCAGCATGACCTTCATTAAAATGATATTTGTCAATATCAATATCCAGTTTACGTAATGCTTTGACACCACCAATTCCCAGGATTATTTCATGAGCTATTCTTTCTTTTTTATTTCCTGCATATAATTTTTCTGTAC
>PWOK01000004.1 GCA_003557445.1 Halanaerobiaceae bacterium | reverse complement strand
TGCTGCCGCTTCTTTGAGAAATTATATGCAGGGAGTAGCTGTTATTCTGGACAGGACACCTCTGTTCCCTGTTGCTACAACAGCCAGATTACTATATGTGTTTTTACTGGTTGTTTTAGTTGATTATTTGACATTTATTCCAGGTGCAGTATTTGCAGGATTAATGTTTTTTACAGCTGTTGGTATGGAAGGTGTTGTTTTATTTATAGGGGTTAAATTTTCAGCAGGGGATATACCTAAAAAAATTGAAAGAATGAATATTAGTAATAACAGTCAAAATATAAATTTTTCTCATATTTTTCGATTTTTCTGGCCTTTAATAATAACTTCTATAATACATATGATGGCCGCCCCTCTTGTAAATATCGGACTGGGTAGAAGTTATAATCCAGAAGTTTTTATTTCGGCTTATGCTGTAGCCTGGAGTCTGGGTTTGTTTTTTTTAAGCCCTACTTTTATGTTTCACCAGCTTGTAATAAAATATTATAATGGTCAATATAAGAACACATTATCATTACAAAAATTTGCAATTTATATGGGTTTTTTTGTTACTTTAATACTGGCTATAACAGCCTTTAGTGATATTGGACTTTATATTTTAATGAACTGGATTGAGACCAGTGAAAAAATTTCTTTACTGGCACTGGATGTTTTAAAGATTATGGTTATCATGCCACCAATAATTATTGGAAGAGAGTTTTTATGGGGAGTATTAATGAAAGAAAATCAAACTAAAGCTGTAAGTAAAGGTAAAATTGTTAATCTAATCTCCCTTGTTATTGCAATTATAGTTCTTATGATTATAAACCCAGCTAATGCAGCTATAATAGGTGGTTTAGCCATGGTGATATGTGAAACAGGTGAACTTATATATCTTTCATATACCTCAATTAATTCAGGTTTATTAAAAATAAGTTGATTTTTATTTATTATATTTTGCAATATAGGGTAAATGCCTGTACTGTTCTTTATAATCGAGTCCATATCCAACTACAAAAAGATTTGTATCATTAAAAGTAAAACCACTGTAATTGATAGGCAGATTAACCAGTCTTTTATCAGGATTTTCAATCAGGGTGCAAATGTTAAGACTCTCAGGCCTGCGGGGGTTAAGATTTTTAATTAAATAGCTATGTGTTAGCCCTGTGTTGATTATAGTATCAATTATTAAAACATGTCTGTTTCTAATAGATAAATCCAGGTCTTTAGTGATCTGGATTTTTCCTCTGTTATTGGCATCAGGTAAACGACTTATACCTAAAAATTCTATATTGACTGGAATTGTAAGCTGGCGAGATAAATCAGCCATAAAATAAATAGAACTTTTCAATATACTAATTAATACTGGGTTTTTATCCTGATAATCTTTTGAAATGCTTTTAGCCAGTTCTTTGATTTTTAACTGTAATTGTTCTTCACCAATGATTTTTTTTCCTGGTTTGTTTTTTTGCATTTTTTATTTTACTCCTTTATATATTATAATATTTTAAACTCCAAAACGTTCAATTATTGATTTGAAATCTTTTTTATAAACTATATTTATATTAATATCAGGATACAGTTTTTGCAGGAGTTTAACTTTTTTGTTTTTTTCGGTAACATATTTTTGTTTCAAAGTTGTTAATTCAATATAGGTATCATATTCAGGAAGATAAAAATCCGGTCTAAAACCAAGGGATATATTTCCTTCAGCATCCCATTCCAGTGGGAATTCAGTGGGTTCAAATTTCCATTTAATATTATGCATATCAAGTATTTGAGCAAATTCTTTTTCACTGGGATGAGCAAATACCCTGTTATTATCTTCATGTTCATCTTCTTTTTTTTCGGTTTTTTGTTTTTCATATAAAGCACGGGGATCTTCTTTTTTATATTCCAGTAAATAAATAATTAGATCTACAGCATTATTTACAGTAAAGCCATCCATATTTAAACAGGCATGATATAGTTCAGGTTCTGACCAGTCTTCTTCATAAATACGCCATACATATTGACGGTGTTTACGATCACTGAGTTTTAGACTTCTTCTGGCCTGTTTTTCTTTGAGTCCGTATTTTTCATTTAAACGATTAACCCTGGAACTTTGTGAAGCAATAATACGGATATGCACAGCTGAAGGATTATTCCTGAAGATTACCTGGGAACCAAGTCCTAAAATTACTGCTGATTGTTTTTCAGTTATTTCAAGCAATCTATTTTCCAGATATTGAGCAAAAGTTAAATCATCTGTTGCCTTTTTATTATAGAATTTTGAACTTTCTTTAAGCATATGCAGTTCATGCTTGGAGGCTACCTCTGGCAGCCAGTTTTCAATCACATAATCACGGGAAATTAAATTTACACCCAGTTTTTCAGCCAAATTTTCTGCTACTTTATCTCCCAGGCTTGCAGTTTGTCTTGAAATAGTAATAATATACAAACAAATTCCTCCCTTAATAACATCTATATCATTAATAGTTTATGATGAAAATCAAAATTTAATAATTGTTAATTAAATAATTCTACAAAAATGATTAAATTCCTTTATATTTCACTTTCACTTTTCCATCTGTTATAATAATAATAGAAATTTTTAAAATAACAGATAAGGTTGGTGAAAGAAATGAAATATATCAGTACCAGGGGAAATTATGATAAAGTGGATTCAGCTGAAGCTATACTTCTGGGGATGGTTCCGGAAGGTGGTTTATTTGTTCCAGAAAATATACCGGTATTTACAGAAAAAGAGATTTACTCCTTTCAAGAAATGGAATATCAGCAAATAGCCTATCATGTTTTAGAGAAATTTTTAACTGATTATACTGAAGAAGAAATAAAAAAGGCAATAAAGGCTGCCTATAATAGTGATAATTTTTATAATAGTGATATTGTACCCGTAACTAAACTTGATAAAAACACCTATATTATGGAACTGTGGCATGGTCCAACTGCTGCCTTTAAGGATTTAGCATTACAATTAATGCCCCATTTACTGGTTACTGCTTTGAAAAAACATAATATAGATAAAGAAATAGTTATACTTGTTGCTACTTCAGGAGATACAGGCAAAGCTGCCCTGGAAGGGTTTAAAGATATTGAAGGAGTAAAAATTATTGTTTTTTATCCTGATGATGGTGTCAGTAAGGTTCAGGAAACCCAGATGAATACTACAGGTGGTGAGAATACATCAGTTGTAGCTGTCAGGGGTAATTTTGATAGCTGTCAGACTGCTGTTAAAGAAATTTTTTCAGACAGACAATTCAATAATTTACTTGATGATTATAATTATCAGTTTTCTTCTGCTAATTCAATAAACTGGGGAAGACTGGTACCCCAGATAGTCTATTATTTTGCAACCTATTCTAAATTACTTAAAGAAAATGAAATAAAAAAGGGTGATTTAATTAATATATCTGTACCAACCGGGAATTTTGGCAATATACTGGCCGGTTATTATGCATACAGGATGGGTTTACCTG
>PWOK01000115.1 GCA_003557445.1 Halanaerobiaceae bacterium | reverse complement strand
TAAAAATAAAAGGAGAATTATTATGGATATATTGATAAAAAACTTGGCTGAAATTCATACCAGGGATGAAAATAATAATATTTTAAAAAATGCCTATATTATCATAGAAGATAATAAAATTAAAGAAACCGGATTAATTGAAGATTTAAATGAAAATAAGAATAAATTTAAAAAAATAATTGATGGTAACAATATGATTGCTTTACCAGGTTTTATTAACTGTCATACACATGCTGCAATGACTTTATTGCGTGGTTATGCAGATGATTTACCTTTGAAAAACTGGCTGGAAGATAAAATATGGCCACTGGAGAGTAAATTAACAAAGGAAGATATTTACTGGGGAACAATTCTAGCCATAATAGAAATGATAAAATGTGGAACAACAACTTTTTGTGATATGTATTTTGAAATGGATTTTACGGCAAAAGCAGTAGAAGAGACAGGAATAAGAGCTGTTTTAAGTCAGGGATTAATCGAAAAAAAAGATGGGGAAAAAGGCCTAAAAAAAGCAAAAGAATTTACAATTAAATGGAACAAAAAAGCAGATAACAGAATAACTACCATGCTGGCACCACATTCACCTTATACCTGTACACCTGACTATTTATGTGATATTATAGATATATCAGAAGAATTAAATGTAGCCCTTAATATTCATGTTGCAGAAACTAAAGAAGAAATCAATATTATTAAAAACAAATATCAGAGAACTCCAGTGAAACATCTTGAAAAGATTGGAGTATTTAATAGGCCTACAGTAGCTGCTCATTGTGTATATGTCAATGAAGAAGACATTAATATATTAAAAAAAACGAATACTGGAGTAGCTTATAATCCAATGAGCAATATGAAACTTGGAAGTGGAATAGCTCCTATTAAGCAGATGATTAAAGAAGGGATCAATGTTGGTTTTGGTACTGATGGTGTTGCAAGTAATAATAATTTAGATATTATTGAAGAAGCCAAAATTGGGTCATATTTACAAAAAGTTGATAATCTTGATCCAACTACACTCAATCTTGATCAAATAGTTGAAATGCTTACTGTAAATGGTTCCAGAATTTTTAATTTAGATAAAATTGGTGTTATAAAAAAAGGGTATTATGCTGATCTTAATCTAATTGATTGTCAAAAGAAGGTATCATGTTATCCCCGGTATAATAATTTATCCAATATTTTTTACGCAGGAAATGGAGCTCTTGTTGATACTGTTATTGTAAATGGAAAAATCTTAATGGAAAAACAAAATATATTATTTGTTGATCAGGATAAAGTTTTTAGTGAAATAAACAAAAGAGCTAAACGAATTCAAAATAAATAGCATAATTTATCATTTAAAAAATAAAGGAAACAAGAGATTTTAATAGAAGTAATAGTATTGAATATAAAACATATATTTTAATAAAATTAATATAACTTATATAATATATAATTAATTTAATAACCGGGAGGAGGATTCAATATGTTAAATATTTATTGCTGGAGCTGTGGTACTCAAATAAAAAAGAATAATGTTCTGGGTCTCGGTCATTTCGATCAAGATATAGGAAAATATCAGGGAAAAGGTTTTATTACTTTCAAATGTCATAAATGCCAGAAAGTTCGTTACCAGATAATTAATAGATCATTATTATCCAAGCAAAAAAATTATATAAAAAATATAAATAATTCTCAGAATAATGGTGATTTGGTTCAGGAAAATAAAATTGATATAAATCAGGTGATAGATTTTTATGAAAGATTAAATAATATAGATACAGTTGGTGGATTTTTAAATAAATGTAAAGATACAACAAAAACCTCAACTGAAATCAGTGATAAAAAATTATTAAAACCAATTACTCAACCTCTAGATGTTTTTAATTTGTTTTATGAATTAAATAATTCAAATTTAAAACGTCTAATGATATTAACTTTAGATAGAGATAATTATCCTGTTACCTGGGAATTTCTGGGGGAAGGACTGGAAAAGCAAATTAGTTATCATCCCAAAATTATATTCAGAACTCCTTTTTTACTTGAGGAAAAAGTCTCTGTTATAATTGCGGAAAATACAAGAGAATTTTTTGAAAATCCAGATAGCAAAGATTTAATTAATTTTAAAAGACTGGTTAAAACAGGTAAAATTCTTGGTGTAAAGGTTATGGATTATATAGTAATCGATGATGAAAACTTTTATAGTTATGATGATCTTGATTTACTTTAATATTAATCAAAAAAATATAAAACGTCTGTTATATTCCTTCTTTTTATTAAGTATATTTAATAAAAAGGGGGATTTTTCATGCAGGATAGATCAATACAATTATTTATATTTTGTGTGCTTGTTCTTGGTTTTTTGCTGGGAAGTTATCAACAGGTCTGGGAACAGGGTGCCAAAAAAGTAACCACAACTAATTTGGAAACTTTACAAAAAGAAAATAATCTTTATGTGCAGGTCATCTGGGATGCTTCTGGCCATATGTCCATTAAAAAAAATAGTATTCAAAAAATGGATAAAGCAAAGGAGTTTTTAAGTGATTTAGAAGGAAAGTTACCACCTGATGTTTATCTTTCTCTTAGAATTTTTGGGGCCAGAAAAATCGATGATTTAGAAGATAGTTTTTTGGCTGTACCTTTTGCAAAAAATAATCAAGAAATAATAAAAAATTATATAAATAATGTAGAACCACTGGGAAAAGCTGTAATAGGCAATTCTTTGAAAAAAGCAATTTCAGATTTTGATGAAATTCAGGGAGATAAAAAGATATTGTTAATTACTGCTGGTATTAATCAGGACTATAGGTCATTACAGCAAATTGCTAATAATTTGAATCAAAAAAATATTAAATTAATTATCTTTCATATGGGTAATGAAAATAAACAAACACTTAAAAATATGGCACAAATAACTGATGGTATCTATATAAATAAAGATAATTATAATGCTTTTAAGAATATATTTAATAAATAAATTAATGTTATCTTTAAAATTAATTTATTTTTGCAGGATATTTTGATTTTTTAGTGAAATAGTAATTATAACCACAAAAATAAGTTTTAATAACAGTAAGATATTGAAAGGGGTATATTAATGTTTAATAAAAGTTTAAAAATTGTAATATCTATAATTTTTATATTATTAATTTTGTTTTTAATTTTAGTATTTACAGGTTCAAGAATATTTACTGATTATTTATGGTTTGATTCTCTCGGTTATGTTCATACTTTTCTGGTTATGTTTTTTGCCAATTTCTCTATAAGAATAATTATTGGGATAATCTTTACAGTATTTATTTTTGTTAATCTATTTTACACTAAAGGATTGATATTAAAATTAGCAAATATCAATAACGATAGTGAAATAGAACAAATATACAGTAATGAAAAACAGGAAATATTGAAATGGATTAACCAAAAAAGATTAATAATTATTTTCTTTTTAATTAGTGCTTTTGTGGGTTTTGTATTTAGTTCAATTGGACAGGATGCCTGGAAAATTGTATTAAGATATTTTAATCAAACACCTTTTAATCTAAGTGATCCCATATTTGCCAGAGATATTGGTTTTTATGTGTTTTCACTTCCATTTTTTAATTTTATTAAAGAAATGGGTATGTTGCTTATTGGTTTAACAATCATTATTACAGGGGTTATATATTTTCTTGCTTCTGGAATAAGTTCTCTTGAAGATTTAAAATTCAAGTTATCTTCAAAAGCAAAAGGACATATAACAATATTGATAACTTTATTTTTATTTTTAAAAGCCTGGGATTACCGTTTGAGTATGTATGAATTATTATATTCTGCCAGAGGTGTTGCTTTTGGTGCCAGTTATACTGATATAAATGCTAATTTACTTGGTCTCAGAATATTATTTGTAATTGCAATTGTTATTGGTGTATTATTTTTAATCAGCTTATTTAGAAAAAACTATAAAATAATTCTCTGGGGATTGGGAATATGGTTAATTACCTCCATTATTTTTGGAAGTGTTTATCCTGGTTTTGTTCAAAGATTTCAGGTTGAACCAAATGAACTGGAAAGAGAAAGACAGTATATTAGCCATAATATTGAAATGACAAGAACTGCTTATGGTCTGGATAATGTACAGGTTCAAAGATTTCAGGTTGATAATGATCTTGATGCTGAGGCTCTGGGGAGAAATATAGAGGTTATTGATAGTATAAGAGTATGGGATTATAGACCAAAATTAGCTTCATATCGAGAAATTCAAGAACTAAGACCTTATTATAGTTTTGTAGATATGGATATAGATCGTTATACTATTAATGGAAACTTTCAACAGGTGATGTTATCTGCTCGTGAAATGGATCAAACCAGATTACCCAGCAGGACCTGGATCAATGAAACATTAATATATACACATGGTTATGGACTTGCTATGAGTCCGGTGAATAGAGCTACTCCTGATGGAATGCCAGATTACCTGATTAAAGATATTCCACCGATTACAGAAACAGATCTTGATATTGAAAATGTAGCTTTATATTATGGAGAAAAAACAGATAAGTATGTAATAGCAAATACTGATGTACAGGAATTCCATTATACTGATGGAGAGGACAATGTTTATCATCATTATACTGGTGATGGTGGAGTTACTATAAATAATTTATTTAGAAAACTATTATTTTCACTTAGATTTAATGAATTTAAGATATTTCTTTCTGATGATATACATCAGGAAAGTAGAATATTATTTCACCGCAATATACATGAAAGAGTAAGAAAAGTTGCTCCATTTTTAGAGTATGATCGAGATCCCTATTTGGTACTGGCAGATGGAGATTTATTCTGGATACAGGATGCCTATACTACAACCAATAAATATCCTTATTCTCAACCCTATGGCAATATAAACTATATAAGAAATTCCATTAAAATTGTCATTAATGCTTATACTGGTAATATGGATTTTTATATAATAGATGAAGAAGATCCACTTGCACAGACATATAAAAATATATTCCCTGATTTGTTTGTATCTGGAGAAGAGATGCCAGAGTCCATAAGAAATCATATACGATATCCACAGGATATATTCAGTATTCAAAGTGAAATATACAAATTATATCATATAACTAAACCAACTACTTTCTATAATCAGGAGGATTTATGGGATCTTCCTACAGAACAATATGATGGAAGAAGTATTCGTATGGAACCCTATTATATTCTCAACAAGCTATCAGGAGAGGACTCTTCTGAATTTATGTTAATGTTACCTTTTACGCCTGCAGGCAGAAATAATATGGTTTCCTGGCTGGCAGCCCGTTCTGATGGGGAAAATTATGGTGAATTATATTTAAATAGATTTCCAACAGATGAACATGTTCATGGACATCAACAGATTGAATCAGCAATTGATGCCAATGATCAAATATCTCAAATCTTAAGTTTATGGGATCAAAGAGGTTCCCGGGTTATACGTGGTAATTTACTGGTAATTCCCATAGAAAATTCTATTCTTTATATTGAACCAGTTTATATTGAAGCTGAAGAGGTGCGAATACCTGAATTAAGAAGAGTTATAGTTGGATTTGATGGTAGAATAGTTATGGCTCCTACACTGGATCAGGGTCTAACACAGCTTTTTGGTGAATTTAGAGATGATGTCATAGAACCCGAGATAGAAGATAGAGTTCCCTTTGAAGGGGATGTTCAAATACCTGAAGCTGTTAGAAATTATGCAGAACAGGCTTTAAGTATTTATCAGGATATGCAGGAAAGTCAGAGAGAAGGTAACTGGAGCCGTTATGGAGAATTAATTCAACAATTAGAAGAAATATTAATTCAAATGCAGCAAATTGATCAAGAATTACCTGAAGAAGAACAATTTAATGATTCAGATTTACTTGAGACTGAATTGGATAATGGTAATTTTTAGATATATTAAAACTTAATAATAGACCTTTTAAGGGCTCAGATTATTCTGAGCCCTTTTATGGAGGAAAAATAATGAATAAAACAAAATTAATAAAAGGAAAATCCAGAGAAATAGGTTTTGATCTTGTTGGAATAACTTCCGCTGAACCATTTAATAAATCATATAAAAGACTAAAAAAGATCAAAGATCAGGATAAATTACCTCCTTTTATCCATAAAAATATCAGGTTAATTACCAGGCCTGAATCGAGTTTAACTGGAGCAAAATCAATAATAGCTGTTGCTAAGACATATAATATATCAATACCCGATGAAGAAGAGGCTTATGTTGCACAATATGCCAGAATTCCAGATTATCATAAACTGATGAAAGAAAAGCTTATTCAGTTATCTAATTTCATAAAAACAATTGATTCAGATATTAAGACTAAAATATTCTGTGATACTGGTCCTCTACATGAAAAAGAAGCTTCCAGAAGGGCAGGTCTGGGATGGATAGGGAAAAACAGTATTTTAATAAATAATAAAATAGGTTCATTTATAGTTCTTGGTGAAATTTTAACCACCTTAAAATTGGCATATGATCAACCTGGAAAACAATTATGTGGAAACTGTACAATCTGTATAGATAATTGTCCGGCAAATGCATTAGATGAACCATATGTATTGAATTATAAAAAATGTATAAGTTATTTAACTCAAAAAAAAGGTATTTTAACCGAAAAAGAAAACCAGCTGATCGGGTCAAATTTATGGGGATGTGATATCTGTCAAAATATTTGTCCCTATAATAATAATATTATAAAATCTAAATTTGAAACATTGATAAAAATAAAACTGGGTAAAATACTTGAATTTAAAGAGATATTACCAGATAACTGGCAAAAAACGGCTTTATCCTGGAGAGGCTATGAAATCTTAATTAGAAATAGTTTAATAGTAATTGGTAATAATAAATATAAAAAATACTATAAAAAAGTTAAGAAATTAATGAATTCTCGTTCACAGGTTATTAAACATTATGCTCATAGAGCATATAATTTAATAAATAAATAATTATTCTAATACAGGAGGAAAAGATATGGATTTATATATAGATGGTCAAAAATTTCAATTTGAAAATGAGTTAACTCTTGAAGAGATAAAAAATAAGATATTTTCAAAAAAGGAAACAAAAATTGTTGCTGCAATAATTAATAATCAAATAGTTGATTTAAATGAAAAACCTATGAATAAAGATAAAATTAAATTTTTATCTGTAGAAAGTGTTCTTGGTAATAGAATTTATAGAAGAAGTTTGTTTTTAGTTATGGCCAGAGCAGTATATGAAATATACCCTGAATCAACTTTATTAATTGAACATTCCTTGAGTAATGGGATATATTGTGAATTAAAAAAACAAACTCCTTTAAATTTAAATGATATTTTAACGATACAAAAAAGAATGAAAAAGATTATTAAAAAAGATTTACCAATAAAAAAAATAACTGCAGAGAAAGAAAAGATAATTGAAATTTTTAAAAAACAGGGATTTGATGATAAAATTCAATTAATAAAACAGATGAATAGTAAAGAATACAGTTTATATGAATTAGATGGATATTATGATTATTTTTATTATAATATGGTCCCGGCAACAGGATATTTGAAAAAATTTAAATTACATTATAGTTTTCCTGGTTTTTTCCTGTTATTTCCCCAAAAGAAAAACCCCAATAAAGTTCCTAAATTTAAAGAACAGCCAAAACTGGGGAAAGTTTATATGGATTATACGAAATTTGGCAAGGTACTGGGTGTTAGTAAAGCATGTGAACTTAACCGGGAAGTTGAAAAGGGAAGAGCTCCTGAGTTGATAAAAATTGCAGAGGCTTTACATGAAAAAAATATTGCTTTAATTGCAGATAAGATATATGAAAATATTAATGATAAAAGGGTAATATTAATTGCTGGTCCTTCATCTTCTGGTAAAACTACATTTTCTCATAGATTATCAATACAATTAAAAATAAATGGTTTGAATCCTGCCAGAATATCAATTGATAATTATTTTGTGGATAGAGATAAGACACCAAGGGATAAAGATGGTAATTTAAATTTTGAAGATATTGAAGCCATAGATCTTGAATTATTAAATAACCATTTAATAAAATTACTTCAGGGGGAAACAGTTGAAATACCAGAATATAACTTTAAAGAAGGTAAAAAAGAATTCAAAAAAAATTATTTACACCTAAAAAACAATCAACCTATTATACTGGAGGGCATTCATGGTTTGAATAACCGGTTAACCAGGGTAATACCTGATGAACATAAATACAAAATATATATAAGTGCTTTAACACAGATAAATATAGATCGTCATAATCGTATACCTACAACTGACACAAGAAAAATAAGACGAATTATTAGAGATCATCAATTTAGAGGCCATAGTGTTGAAGAAACAATACGTATATGGCCCTCAGTTAGAAGAGGTGAAGATAAAAACATATTTCCTTTTCAGGAAAATGCCGATATTATGTTTAATTCAGCATTAATATATGAACTTGGTGTTTTGAGAAAATATGCTATCCCTTTATTAGAAGAAATTGATGATAATAATGATATTTATTATGAAGCAAAAAGATTAATTGAAATATTAAAATGTTTTAAACCCATTGAAATTGATCAAATACCATCCACATCTATATTAAAAGAATTTATAGGTGATAGTGGTTTTAGTGAAGTTCATTAAAATAATCCAGTATTACCTGTTCTAATTGTTTCCAGTTATTAACCCTGAAAACATATTTATTTTCATTTATAGAACGGTTATGATAGCGATCCATTATTATAACGGGTATCTGGTTTTTTATTAAACTGATAGCATTTTCCAGATTGTCTTCTGCAAAAATTTCAATATTTTTATTCAGAGCAATGGCAGCTTTATCTTCTTGATGATACAAAAAATCATAGGGTATATTATATTTTTTTAACCAGTTGCTTGTAAGATCTTTATATTTATCTTTCCTGGCAGTAATAATGAAAAGTGTAAAGTTGTTTTTTTTAAGATTGTTTAATACATTTTTTACATATGGAGCTGGTTTGGCATTTCTATATATTTGTTCTATTTTGTTATTTATAAAATTATTAATAGTTTTCTCAGGCAAATCATAAGCTTCTCTAAAATCAAAAGCATCTTTTTTTCTTTTTAAATTATAACCTACATATTTACTTAATTCTTTTTGCCAGATATTATTTTGATCATCACCTTCAGCGGTTATTACACCATCAATATCAATACCTATATTTTTTTCCATTATAACCTCCATTAAGTTATTATGTAATATTTAATTATGCTCAGAGAGGAGTTCAAATATGAGAGATAAGAAACAAAAAATAAAAAAGATAATAGAAATATTCAATAAAGAATATCCAGAACCAGAAACAGAATTAAATTATTCTAACACTTTTGAATTACTAATTGCAGTAATTTTATCGGCTCAAACTACAGACAAACAGGTTAATAGAGTAACACATAAACTATTTAAAGAATATAATAAACCAGAAGATTTTGCAAGTTTAACAGAAAAAGAATTACAGAAAAAAATAAAAAGTATTGGTCTATACCGCAATAAAAGTAAATATATAATCAAAACAGGTAAAATAATAAATAATGAATTTAATGGTCAAATTCCTTCTACAAGAAAAGAATTAATGAAATTACCAGGGGTAGGCAGAAAAACTGCCAATGTTGTTCTGGCCTGTGGCTTTGACAAAAATACAATAGCAGTAGATACCCATGTTTTCAGGGTTTCAAAACGTATAGGGCTAACTGAAGGAATTAATGTTAACAAAACAGAAGAACAATTACAGGAGATAATACCTGAAGAAAGATGGCAGGATATGCATCACTGGTTAATTTTTCATGGAAGATATATATGTAAAGCCAGAAAACCAGAATGTAATAAATGTAAAATAATTAATTTATGTAATTATAAAAATAAAAGAATCTAATAAATCAATTGCTCCAGGGTAATAGTTTTTGTATTATATTTTTATTATTTTGTTTTTTATCATCTAATTTTTTTCTGATTTCTTTGATTAATTTTCTATCTCTTCTTTCAGATGTAATATTAAGTAATTTAATTGCCTGTAAATATTCTGTTTTTAAATTATTCTGTCCATCTTTTAAATCTTCAATTCCTTCTTCTAATCCATCAATTTTATCAATTAAAATTGAAAGCAAAGAACTTATCCGTTCATCAGTTTCTCCTACAAGGGTTGCAGCAAGTTCCTGTTTACTTTCTTCCAGATTTAAAATTTTTCTAACCTGTTTGATAGAATAATTTTGTTTATATAAATAATTTTTGATTTTATTTAATTTTTTAAGATCTTCTTGATTATATTTTCTGTATCCATTATTATCCCGGGATATTTTTATAATATTGTTTAATTCAGATTCCCAGTACCTTAAGGTTGAGGGGGCAACACCTAATTTTTTGGCCGCCTGTGAAGTACTAAAAGTCTGCTTTTTTTTCATTTTTAAAACCTCCTTGATTGAATAATTCTGGTTAAAGAAAATAATTCCTGCAAATTATTAATAAATAATACCAGAAGGAATTCTATAATTAATGTCGAATAAATATATATATATAATAATTAATAATTATAAATAAATATTGATAATAATTAATATTTATGAAAAATAAAAATTAAATAATATGCTAAATCCAGGGAAAGTATTATGTATATATTTATTAGGAAATGGCAAAAATAATTATATACTAATATCTTTCAATTAGGAGGAACAAATATGAAAATATTTAAGTATTTAGCCTGGATTTTAGTTTTTCTTTTTACATTCAATGGTTTTTTGATCTCTGAAGATATGTTTTTATATCAGGTTAAGGAAGGTGATAATTTAACAAAAATAGCTAATGATTTCAACCTTGAAATAAAAGACATTTTAGAATATAATGAAATAAATAATCCTAATTTAATTTATCCTGATCAAAAACTAAAATTACCATTAAACACAACAGTATATACAATCGAAAAAGGAGATACCTTATCACAAATTGCTTCTGAATTTAATATTGCTATGGAAAAATTAATAAAAATTAATGATATCCAAAACCCTGATTTGTTATATGAAAACAATATATTAAAAATTCCAGAAGAAAATAATTTCATCTGGCCAGCTCAGGGAATTATAAAAAATAATTATGGTAATCAAAATTCAAAAATTAAAAGAAAACAAAATAATGGTTTAGAAATAAAACTGGCAAAAGGTAGTCCTGTATATGCTGCTGAAAAAGGAAAAATCATATTTAGTGATTATGCAGATGGATATGGAAAACTAATTACTATAGAGCATAAAAATGACAAAAAAACTCTTTATGCTAATAATTTACGTCTATTGGTTGATAAAGGTGAAACAGTAGATCAGGGACAGTTAATAGCTTTTAGTGGTAATGGTCTTTACTCTGATGAACCTTATTTGCATTTTGAAATAAGGGAAAAAGATATACCAGTTGATCCTCTAAAATATTTAAATAAAGATTATTTAAATAATATTAATTCAGAACAAAAAGTATAATTTTTTTAAAAAAAGAAAAGAATAATATAAGTTATATATAGGTGATTTTATTATGAATATTGTACTTGTAGAACCGGAAATACCTCAAAATACAGGGAATATAGCAAGAACATGTGCTGTTACAGGCAGTGCTTTACATCTTGTTAAACCACTGGGATTTTCCACAGAAAACAAATATTTAAAAAGAGCAGGTCTGGATTACTGGGATGAATTAGAAATTTATTATTATGATTCTTTAGAAGAAATAAAAAAGAAATATAATAATGCTTTTTATTATGCCAGTACTAAAGCAGTGCAAAGTTATCATGATGTTAGTTATCAAAAGAATGATTTTTTAGTTTTTGGTAAAGAAACAGCAGGGTTATCTGAAAAATTAATAAAAAAAAATCTCCAAAATTCCATTAGAATTCCCATGAAAAATAATTTTCGTTCTTTAAATCTGGCAAATTCAGTATCAATAATTTTATATGAGGCTTTAAGACAGCTAAATTTTGAAGGATTTAAAATTAAAGGTAAATTCGGCCAGTAGTTATATTTTTTAATTTAGGATATGTTTATATTAAAGGGGGAAGGGGAATATGACAAAAAATTATAAAAATATTATTATTTTAACGATAGCTTTTATGCTATTAGTAAATACAATTTCCCTGGCCAGTATTTTACGACATGGTGACAGAGGATCTGAAGTAAGAGAAATACAAAAAATGTTATCCTATATTGGTTATGATATTAATATAGATGGTATTTATGGCAATCAAACAGAAAGTACAATCAAAGATTTTCAAAGAAATAAAGGTTTAGGAATAGATGGTATTACTGGTGAACAGACAAGAAAAGCACTGGAAAAAATGATTGAAGAAATCAAATATACAGTTGAATATGGTGATAATCTTTCATTAATTGCTTTTGAGTTCAAAACAACTGTTAGTTCCATAAAAGAACTGAATAATTTAAAAGATGAAAAAATATTTCCCGGTCAGGAATTACTGATACCTGGTGATGGTATTGGTGGAGGCAGGGAAGAAAAAATTAATAAGCAAATCACCCATAAAGTAGAACGTGGTGATGCTTTATCATTATTATCAAAAAAATATGGAACTGACATGCAAACAATAAAATTGGCCAATAATTTAAAAAATGATAGAATATATGAAGGACAGGAATTAATTATACCTCATATAACTTCCAATCAAAAATTTAAATTAGAAAAAGGTTCAATTATTTGGCCTGTACTTGGTAGAATAACTTCTCCTTTTGGCTGGAGAACACATCCTATTAGGGGTTCACGAGATTTTCATAATGGTATTGATATAGCAGTTCCTGTAGGTACAAATATCAGGGCTGTAGCTTCAGGTACAGTTACACAAAGTGGCTGGCTTGGTGGTTTTGGTAAAACTGTAGTCATAAAACATAATTCAGGTGTTAAAACTTTATATGCTCATAATTCCAGATTGCTTGTCTCTGCTGGTGTTGAAGTACAATTGGGAGAAGTAATTGCTTTATCTGGAAGCACAGGAATTAGTACCGGTCCTCATTTACATTTCACCATTATGGTTGATAATGATCCTGTAGATCCCAAAAAATATTTACCTTAATTCTTGACAATTATAATTAAAGATGTTAAGATGTATAACATTGAAATTAAATTAATGGGCCATTAGCTCAGTCGGTAGAGCACCTGACTTTTAATCAGGTTGTCGGAGGTTCGATCCCTCCATGGCTCACCATAATATCGCGGGATAGAGCAATCTGGTAGCTCGTCAGGCTCATAACCTGGAGGTTGTCGGTTCGAATCCGGCTCCCGCAACCATAATGTTCTTGTATGATTTATTTAGATAGGGAGTGCCTCTGGTGCAACCATAATGTTCTTGTATGATTTATTTAGATAGGGAGT
>PWOK01000167.1 GCA_003557445.1 Halanaerobiaceae bacterium | reverse complement strand
CAACACCTTCAAATACTGCCTTTAAATCAACTCTTTCACCTTTCCAGCGTCCGGCAAGCATCGGGCCACCACTGACAAACACAGTAGGAATATCCACCCTGGCAGCTGCTATCAGCATTCCGGGAACAATTTTATCACAGTTGGGTATCATCACCAGAGCATCAAACTGATGTCCCTTTGCCATTATTTCAACGGAATCAGCTATTAATTCCCTGCTTGGCAGAGAATATCTCATACCTTCATGATTCATGGCAATTCCATCACAGACTCCAATGGTAGGGAACTCAAATGGTGTTCCCCCGGCAGCTATTATCCCGTGTTTAACAGCTTCTGCTATTTGATTCAAATGGCGGTGTCCTGGTATTATTTCATTAAAAGCATTAACAACACCGACCCAGGGTTTATCAATTTCCCGATCTGTATGACCTGTAGCCCTGAGTAATGAACGATGTGGTGCTCTATTTAAACCCTTTTTTGCATTATTGCTATCCATATATATCCCCTCTTTAAATTATATATTCTTTTTATTATTATATTTTATTATTAAGAGAAGTTCAAGAAATTAATCTAGAAAACAATAATAACCTGTGTTATAATTTAGATTAACTAAAAAATATAAGGAGAGATAAAAATGCTTACATTAAAAAAAATAAAAAATAATCCTGATTTTCAGCTTATGATAAAAAACGCCAATAATTATTTATCCAAAAGAGGATATACCGAGCATGGTTTCAGACATGTTAATTATGTTGCAGATTTAACAGCCCAGATCCTTACAGATTTAGATTATGAAAAACGTATAGTAGAGCTGGGTGCTATTGCCGGTTATCTGCATGATATAGGTAATATGCTAAACAGAAAACACCATGGTGTTTCAGGTGCTAATATTGTTTACAGTGAATTAAGAAAATTAAATATTCCACTTAAAGATGTATGTGAAATAACCACAGCTATTGCCAATCATGAAGAAGAAATAGGCCACCCTGTCAGCCCCATTACTTCTGCTTTGATTCTGGCTGATAAAAGTGATGCCCATAGAACCAGAGCCAACAAAGAAAACGCCAGTGAAATACATGATAGAGTAAACCTGGCAATTAATTCTTCTGAGGTAAAAGTTGACCCGGAAAAAATGAATATTAGTTTATATATTGATTTTGATACTTCTATGTGTCAGGTTATGGACTATTTTGAAATATATTTATACAGAATGGAAATGTGTAAAGCTGCCTCAAATCAGCTTGGTTGCAGGTTCAGACTTATAATTAACAATCTCAAAATACTGGGTAATATTGGTCCTGAAAAATTAAAATAGTTTTTTGATTTTATCCAGAAAACTGTCAGGTTTATATTTTACCGGGATTAGTTTTTTAACTTTATTGTCTTTCAATATTTGTTCAGCATTATTGAAAAAATATTCAGTGTCAATATCCGAATCTTCCAGCAATTTAACAGCTCTCTTTAAATATTGTTTTCTGTTTTTGGTGGAATGAACATCTGAACCAATAAACTGGATTAGATTATGATTAACAAGCTTAATAGCAGTTTCCTTAACTTCTTTTCCAAAAGCTCCTATAAGGCTGCTGGCGTTGACCTGAGCCAGCATACCTTCCTGTATCCAGTTATATAATATATTGGGATGTTTAATTATCTCACTATACCTTTCAGGATGACAGATTATTGGTGTATAACCCATTATTTTTAGATCATAAAAAACATTGTCAACATAATCAGGTATATAAGCAAAGGGGAATTCTATTAAAATATAATGGCTGTGATTTACTGTACTTACCAGCCCATTTTTAAGCTTTTTACCAATATCAGGGTTTATATGAACTTCTGCTCCCGGAAAAATTTCCATATTAATCCCTTCTTTGTTAATCCTGTCCTGTAATTCTGCCACTTTTTTTTCAGTCTCCTCTGGATATAATTGAAATCCTTTTTCCAGGTAATGAGGAGTGGCTACCATTTTTTTTATTCCCTGTTTACTTGATTCTTTTATTATTTCCAGTGCCTGTTTGTAATTTTTGGGGCCATCATCTACTGATGGCAAAATATGAGTATGAATATCTATCATTTAAATATCTCCTATTCTTCTTCAGCATATGAATCATAATAATATCCAGAATAATAGCTACCTCCCTGTAAGGGGTATTTATTTAAAATGGAACCAATAATATTAGCTTTGGCCCTTTTTAAAGTTGTATGTGCTCTTTTCAGAACCTCTTTTTGGGTCTGGTGGGAAGCAACAACCATTAGAACCCCATCCACTTTATTGGACAAAACAGCTGCATCAGTAACAGCAAGTACAGGTGGTGAATCAATTAATACAATATCTGCTTTTTCTTTTGCTTTTTTAAGTACTGCTTTCATTTTTTTTGAAGATAATAATTCAGCCGGATTGGGAGGGATAACCCCTGTCCCTATTATTTTTAATCTATCTATTTTAGTATCCATAATTGCTTCATCAAAAGAAATTTCTTCTGTTAATATATTACTTAATCCTGAATAATTGGTCACTTCAAAAAAACGATGCATCATTGGTCTCCTCAAATCGGCATCAATTATCAGAACATCATTATCATTTTGAGCAATTGATACTGCCAGGTTGGACAGAACAAGTGATTTTCCTTCACTGGCTCCTGCACTGGTAATAAGTATTGTCTTTATGGGACTATCAGGGCTCAAAAACGATAAATTTGTCCTTATTGAACGAAATGCCTCAGAAACTGGTGATTTGGGATTAGTTCTGGTTATTAATTCATTTTCTCTATTTTTGATATTAGATTGCATTAGTAATCCTCCTATTTTTATCTCTGCTAAACATCTTTTTACACTATTTACATATTCGACAACTATACTTTTTTTCCTGCATAAAATATCAAAAAGAAATAAGTAATTAATCCAGATTTAATTTTACATTTCATAAAAACCATGTTAAAATAAGTAAAAGTGGCAGAGTAGGAACCATGCGCTAAGTGCCTGAGGATGGGACGTTGCCTCAGGACGAGATTTAAGTGTGATATGGTTTCGCGTCCGCTGTCACCAAAGGGTTTTAACTCTTTTCTCTTTGGTACAGGCCACTGCCAGTAAACCAAAGAGAAAGGAGGTGTAAGTCATGGAAGAAAATTATTCCACAAAAAGAATTGTGTATATGGGATTTTTAATTGCTCTAAGTATCATCTTAACCCGTATATTTAGTATCAGTATAGCTTTTGCCGGAGTAGAAGGAATCAGAATAGGAATTGGAGCTTTACCAATAATTATTGCAGGAATATTTTTTGGTCCTGTCGCTGGCGGTCTTGTTGGAGCCGCGGCCGATTTTATTGGTTTTTGGGTTACCCCTATGGGAGGATATGTTCCTCATTTTACTTTAACCTCCTTCCTTACCGGATTTATTCCCGGTCTGATGTTCATATATGTATTTAAGAGAAGTCTTAATTTCTGGACACTTCTTTTTTCAATTGCTATCGGACAGATTATTACTTCTATGATACTGGTCCCGATTTTTCTGAATTCATTATTTGAACTTCCAATATTATCAGTTTTAATTCCCAGACTTATAGCAGAACCACTGCATATGATCTTCTATGCTTATGCAATTAATCTGCTTGCTGAATATAATATACTAAAAACTTCTGAACAATTAAATACTATTCATTAAATCAAACAATCATTTGCATAATTAACACCCCGGAATAAAATATTCCGGGGTGTTTGTTTTTTGTGTAACAATTTACCATAAAGATTAATATCATATACTAAGTGCTAAAAAAGGAGGTTTTTATATGGAAAAACAATATTTTAAACCTGGTCCAATAAAACTGGCCCGGGCCTATGTGCCAGTTCAACATTATACTGATAAATTCTCTCTATCTGAAGCCTTAGAGAAAGGTACTCTTTTCCCGGAATTATGGAAACCATATGAAAGACAGAGGAGGTGATTAACAATGGCTTCAAATAATAGTCAAAATATAAATGTCCCTTTATTAATGGAAATAATGGAATTACAGTTTACTGTCCTTGAACTGGTACTATATTTAAACACTCATCCAGAAGACAGAAGGGCACTAAAAAACCATAATAAATATGCAAGGCGTTTAAGTGATCTACTGGAAAAATACCAGAACAAATATCAACCACTGGTCAATGAATACCCGGGAGCTGATTATCCCTGGAACTGGATTAATGAACCCTGGCCCTGGGAAATAGATTATTAATGTTTTGAAAGGAGGAATATATTTATGTGGAAATACAAAAAATATCTTCAATATCCTGCCAGAATAAGAAGACAGGATCCGGATTTTGCATCACTGGTTATAACTCAATTTGGTGGGCCTGATGGTGAATTATCTGCATCGATAAGATACCTTTCACAAATGTACAGCATGCCAATACCTGAAGCTAAAGCAACCTTGAATGATATCGGTACAGAAGAACTGGCCCATTTTGAAATTGTTGGTACCCTGGTTCATAAACTTGTAGAGGGAATCCCACCCAGACGGTTAAGAGAAACTAATTTTGCACCCCATTATGTTCAACACGGAAGAGCAAATTACCCTTCAGATGCCTCTGGAGTACCCTGGACAGCAGCCTTTATTCAATCACATGAAGATCCAATCACTTCCATTCATGAAGATATGGCAGCCGAAGAAAAAGCCCGGGCAACCTATGAATATCTGATAAATATTGCCAGTGACCCGGCTATAATTGATACCCTTTCTTTTTTAAGAATACGGGAGGTTGTTCATTTTCAACGTTTTGGTGAAGTTTTAAACCTTTTGCATGATTATCAGGATAAAATGTAATAATAAAATCATATTATAAAGAATATATTATTAATGGTCATCATTTGCGATGACCTTTTTTTATTCTAAATGCAGGATTTCTATAGATTTTATTGAATTTTAAATATACATAAAAAAATACTAGGAGGAATTCAAATGTCAGTTTATCAAAATGTTTCAGAGTTAATTGGTAATACTCCACTGATTAAGATTAATCAGCTTAATCCTAACAAAAATACACAAATTTTTGTCAAACTGGAAATGTTTAACCCCGGAAGCAGTGTTAAAGATAGAATAGCCTATAATATGATTAAACAGGCTGAAAAAAACGGTGATCTTAAAACAGGAGGTACCATTGTAGAACCAACCAGTGGAAATACCGGTATTGGCCTGGCCCTTATTGGAGCATCTAAATATTATAATGTTATTCTGACCATGCCTGACACTATGAGTAAGGAGAGGCGTAAGCTTTTAAAAGCTTTTGGTGCAAAAATAATATTAACCCCTGGAGACCAGGGGATGAAAGGTGCTATTAATAAAGCCCAGGAACTGGTTGCCAATAATAGTGGTTATTTTATGCCTCAACAGTTTGAAAATCCTGCAAATCCTGAAATACACAGAAAAACAACAGCCAGGGAAATCCTGAAAGATATAGACCGGCCAATAGACTTTTTTGTCGCCGGGGTTGGTACTGGTGGTACTCTTACAGGTGTTGCTGAAGTATTAAAAGAAGAAAATCCCGATACAAAGATTATTGCCGTCGAACCTGAAAATTCTGCAGTACTATCAGGTAATAAACCGGGATCCCATGAAATTCAGGGTATTGGTGCTGGCTTTATACCTGAAATATTAAACAAAACAATTATTGATGATATTATCACTGTCAGTAATACCCTGGCCAGAAATACAACAAGGGAAATGGCTCAAAAAGAAGGGCTGCTTGTTGGTATTTCATCTGGAGCAGCAATAGCTGCCAGTTTAAGAATAGCTAAAAAACATAATAACAAAACAATAGTAACTATAGCTCCAGATATAGGAGAGAGATATCTCAGTACAAATTTATTTGCTTAAAGACAAAACAGCCCCACCTTTAAAGGAAATAAAAGTGGGGCTGTAATATTTTTGTTTTTTGTTAACATGAAGTCTTTTTTTTTGCTTTTTTTTCATATATTTTAAGTTCGGTAACTTTTTGCTCCAGATTTTCAATCCTTCTTTCCAGAAGACAAATAGCATCACCCAATGGATCCGGTAAATCACAGTGATCCAGGGTGTTTTCAGGCTGAATTTTTTTTCCTTTATGAGCAACAATCCTCCCCGGTACTCCAACAACAGTTGAATATTCTGGAACTGGATTAAGTACAACTGAACCAGCACCTATTTTTACTCCCTGACCGATTTCGATAGAACCAAGTATTTTAGCCCCTGCTCCTATCATTACATCATCTCCAATAGTTGGATGCCTTTTTCCTTTTTCTTTACCTGTTCCCCCCAGGGTTACACCCTGAAAAAGGGTTACATTATCCCCAATTTCAGAAGTTTCACCAATCACAACTCCCATACCATGGTCTATAAAAAATCCTCTACCAATTTTCGCTCCAGGATGTATTTCAATCCCTGTAAAAAATCTAATTACCTGAGAAATTAATCTGGGTAATGTTCTTAATCCCCTGTTATATATCCAGTGAGCAATCCGGTGAAAAAAAATCGCATGTATCCCTGAGTAACATAAGATAACTTCTATAAAATTATTAGCCGCCGGATCTCTCTCATAAATTGCTTTAATATCAGACCTAATTTTAGATAACAATTTGGATAACACTCCTTTATTTAAATATAAGTAAAACAGTCAACTTTGTTTTATTATATTCTTTTATATTAAATTTGTAAAGCTTTTTTTCTTTATATAATATATATTTATTTTTAGTTGAATTATTAAGGTATAAAGGAGTTAAATCTTATTTTTTAAATTTTTATCTTTTAATAAAGATTCTTCTTTTAATTGTTCCTTATATTTTATCATTTTCTTTAACAGAGATTCATCACCTGTGCTTAAAATCTGCAGGGCCAGAATTGCAGCATTTTTTGCTCCATTTAAAGCCACAGTTGCCACAGGTACTCCTGAAGGCATCTGTACGATTGAATAAAGAGAATCTGCTCCTCCCAGAGTTGAAGTTTTAACAGGAACTCCTATAACCGGTAAAGGTGTAAAACTGGCAAGAACTCCCGGTAAGTGTGCTGCCTTACCCGCTCCGGCTATTATTACCTTCATTCCTCTCTCTACTGCATTACTGGCATAATCATGAGCAAGATCTGGAGTTCTATGAGCAGAAATCACACGCATTTCATTACTTATACCCATTTCATCTAAAAATTCTGCTGCTTCTTTCATTACAGGTAAATCTGAATCACTTCCCATTACAATTCCTACAGTAATTTTTTCTTTCATTTTTTTATCCCCTTTCATAATTTGATATTGCCTGTGCACCTATATCATTACGGTAGTGCATATCTTTAAAACTTATTTCTTCTCTATATTGATAAACTTTATTTATAGCTTTTTTTAGACTGTCATCCATATAAGTTAATCCCAGTACCCGTCCCCCATCTGTAACATAATCTCCATTTTCTTTACGGGTGCCTGAATGAAATATGAGTAAATCATCATGTTTTTTGACCCGGTTTAAACCCTCTATTTTATAACCTGTCTTATAGGAAACAGGATAACCTCCTGAAGCTAAAACCACACAGACTGCTGCTTTTTTTGACCATTCCAGGTTTAAATCTTCCATATTATCATCTATTACTGCTTCCATAACATCTACAAGATCAGTTTTTAATCTGGGCAAAACAACCTGTGTTTCCGGATCTCCCAGACGGACATTATATTCAAGAACCCTGGGGCCTGATGTGGTTAAGATTAAACCGGCATATAATATCCCTTTATATTTTATTCCTTCATTTTTTAAAGCTTCAAGGGTTGGAATTAATATTGTTTTATTAATCTGATCTTTCATTTTTTGATTTACAAATGGAGTTGGTGAATAAGCTCCCATTCCACCTGTATTTGGTCCTTCTCCTCCATCAAAAACAGCTTTATGATCCTGTGAAGGTACAAGTGGAATAATATTTTCTCCATCTGTTAAAGCAAGCACTGAAACCTCTTTTCCTTCCAGAAAATCTTCAACA
The DNA here is from genome assembly GCA_003557445.1 of Halanaerobiaceae bacterium. Next base: position 5,406 of record PWOK01000167.1, on the reverse strand, counting down.
ACAATCCTGTTACCGGCATCACCAAATGCTCTATCCTCCATTATTTTTGAAACAGCCTCTCTGGCTTCCTGTTTATTACAGGCAATAACAACTCCTTTACCTGCTGCCAGACCTTCTGCCTTAATAACCAGAGGATAATTATCAGAATCCTTCAGGTATGACCAGGCTTTTTCTGGTTCTGTGAAAACCTTATACTCAGCTGTAGGTATTTTATATTTGTTTAATAAATTTTTTGCAAAAACCTTACTTCCTTCCAGTCGAGCTGCTTCTTTTTTAGGGCCAAAAATTCTTAAGCCTTTTTTTTCAAAGTAATCAACAATCCCTTTAACCAGAGGTTGTTCAGGACCCACTACTGTTAAATCTATTTTGTTTTTTTGTGCCCAATCAGCCAGGCCCTCAATATCATCAGCTGCAATATTAACTCTTTCTGCCAGATCAAGCATACCATCATTTCCTGGAGCTGCATATATTTTTTCAACCCGATCACTCTGGTATATTTTCCATACAAGAGTATGTTCTCTACCCCCACTTCCAATGACAAGTACTTTCATTATATTACCCCCTATAACTAATATTCTTCTTTTGATGTAACAAAGTTTTTTTATAAATTTTATTCTATTTAATATTAGCAAATCTAACCTTTAGTGTCAAGGAGTTATTGCTGGTTAAAGGTATTATTTGTTTTTTTTTACTCAAATACATAATTTTTAATAAAGGATTTTCGTTTTTTTTAAAGAACTATATATTTACTGATAGGAGGATTTAAAAATGACTGACTTCAAAATTTTACAGCAAAATACCATGAAATTTTCCACTGAAAATGATAATAACTGTCAGTCTGTAGCCATATCTGAAGACATTATCAATAAAGGTTTTTTAAAAAAATTCCCGGGCTCTACCCTGGCTATCTTCCTTTATCTGATAACCCACCTTGATAAAAATAATTTCTTTATAACAACCAGTGTAAATTCTATAAATGAAAAACTCCCTTACAACCAGGAAGAAATAAAAAAAGGATTAAATATTTTATCTGAAAAAGATATAATTATGATAGATTCCAAAGAAAATAAAGATAAAAAAAATAATTTTAAAATATATATTAACTTTGAGGAAGTCATAAAAAATAATTTTGATAAAAAAAAGAAAGACAAAACAAAAAGTGAAAACATTTCAAACCACTTAAAACAACTTATGCTTTTTGTTCCCGAAAAAAAAATAAACCAATCTATAATAAATGATTTTAATAAATGGATTGATGATTTTGAGCCAGAAGTAATTAAAGAATTAATTAGAAGGGTTAATAAATGGTGCAAAAATAATAACAATGAAACGGAAGAAGCTTATCATTACTTAAAAGCTATTGTCAAGGACTGGTACAAAAAAAAGATTTTCACCTATGAAAGACTGCAGTTTTTTGATAAATTATATCAGGAAACACGAGAACTGGCTCAGACTTATGGTATTCAACAATGGCAAAATATTAATACAGTTCAGATGCAAACATTTAAAAGCTGGCTCAATGGTGACTTTGCTTTAAGTTTGCCTGTAGCTAAATTTGCTATTAAAGAAGCTATCAAAAGAAAAAAAGATGGGCAGCCTTCTTTGAAATATATTGAAGATAATTATATTAAACCCTGGAAAAAAGAAAACATCAAAACTGTTAAACAGGCTCAGATGTTTCTTAACAATTATAAAAAAAATTCCGGGCAAAACAAAAAACAACAAAAAACCAACTGGGAGTCCTTCCCCTGGGAACTCGATAAAATCACTTAAGGAGGAGATTTTTAATGGCAGTAGAACAGATGAAAGGAGAAAACAAAAATAATCCTGATATTCTGCAAACAGAATATCAATTACTGGGTATTCTCTTACAGTATCCTGGAAAAATAGATGAAATAGCTGATGTCCTTGAAACCAAACATTTTCAGTATCCAAAACCTCAGCTTATCTATGACCTCCTTTTGAAACAATTTCAAAAGGAAAATCAAATTTCCAGAACCAGGCTTTTTATGCAGTTAAAAGACCAGGGGATTATTAAATCACCGGAAGAAACAATTAATAGACTGACTTCAGGTTTTAATACACTGGAAGAACTAAAACCGACAATTGATATAATCAAAAAAAATCATCAAAAACAATTATTAATCAAAGCATCTGATAAAATTAAAAAAATCGCTTCTAAAACTGATCTTGATATATCTGAATATCAATCACAGGCACAGGAAATAATTTTTGAGGCAACCAATGAAAACACTGATCTGGAAAGACATATATATGATATGGAAGAAGCCTTAATGGAATCTTTTGAATCCTACCTTGATAGAAAACATAATAAACTTGATGTCGGTGTTAGAAGTGGCTTTATTTCTTTTGATAATATAATTGGAGGCTTCAAAAAAAGTCATCTTAATGTTATAGCTGCTTCAACAAGTATGGGGAAATCAGCCTTTGCTATAAATCTTGTAAAAAATATTCTTAAAAGAGATGTCCCCTGTGCTATTATCAGTCTGGAAATGGAGGCCAGAGAAATTATTGACAGAATGATAATTCAGGAAGCTCAGGTTAATGGCTGGAAATATAATCAGGGGGAAACAAATGAAAAAGAAGACCAGCGAATTTCAAGTGCCCTTGACAATCTGCACCAGTTTCCACTGGTTATTTCTGATGAAAGGGGATTAAATGTAGCTCAGATTAGAGCCCGCCTGCGAAAATTTAAAGCCCAGCTGGGTGAACTGGGCCTGGTTGTGATTGATTATTTACAGATGATCAAACTCCCTGAAGAACAATACCAGAACACTTCCCGGGCTGTAGGAGATATAGTCCTACAATTACGAAACCTGGCTTCTGAACTGGAAGTCCCTATAATTCTGATATCACAGATAAGCAGGAGTTTTACAAGCCGTTCAGATAAAAGACCTGTTCTCTCAGATTTAAGGGATTCAGGAAATATAGAAGAAATAGCAGACTCAGTTATTTTTCTATATCGCCATGCTCATACAAGTGCTGCTGCCAGGGAAAAAGCAGAAGCTGAAGGAACAGAGGGAGAAACAGAAATAATTATAGCCAAACAGAGAACCGGACAAACAGGTTCTATTAAACTTTATTTTGAAGAAGATTATATTCGTTTTGTTGATCCTGAAAACATATCCCTGGAAGGAAGTATGCCTGATGCCTGATAAAAGCAATATTGATTTAAAAGTTATTCTTTCTTTTACAGACCATTATCAAAACTTATATGAACAGGGGGAGATTACAGAAAAACAGTTAAATAAAGTTATGAAATTACTTGATAATTTTGAAAATTATTCTCTGGATGATTTCAAAAATAAAATTAAAAAAATATAATATTCTAATATGAAAACAAAGAAAAACCAGGTATCAAAATAACTGATACCTGGTTTTTTCCTGTTTTTTTAAAACCTAATCAAACATATCATATAAATCTGCCTGTACTATTGGTGCTACTTCGTCCATAGCCGCCTCAGGACTGGCGTCTCCAAATATTACCATTTCGATTGCTTCCCAGAGTGTTCCTCCTGTATGTCCAACCATACCACCGGCAAAATCCCATTGAGCCTTATTAATGGCTTCTAAAAGAACCATGGCAGCAGTTCTATCATGAATAGAATCTCCATAAGCCTGCATTAATATATCTGCATAATTTTCTTCGATTTCTTGAGCATCTACATAAGGTTCTGCCATTCTATAAAGAGCCAGGTAAAGCTCAATTAACATTTCAATTTCTCTATCCTGAGTCTTGGGTATATACATGGCATTTCCACTTCTCACAGGGACTATATGTTCATCAACATTTTCACCACGAGGATAATAGGCTATTCCAAATTCAAAAGCATCATCTACCTGATCAGCTATAGCCCAAATTGCTGCAGTAGGGAACATGGCTGCATTTCCTGAATTCCAGTAATTCCATGCATCATATTCTGTTTCAATACCCATTTCATAGATCTCTCTTCTTAATTCCAGTGCTTCCAGAAATTCTGGTTCCTGTCCTTTAAATATATAATGGCCATCCTCAAAGGCAATTACCTCTGCCCCCAGTGTTCTGGGCATTATAAAGGCCTCATCCATAAATAAACCTTCTCCAGCCCATCCATCAAAATTAGTTGCTATTCCAAACTGATCTGTCTGTCCATCACCGGTTGTATCCAGTGTTAACTGTTGGGCAACATCAATGAAATTCTCCCAGGTCCATTCATCTTCAGCCATATATTCATAAGGTGTCTTTACACCTGCTTCTTCAAACAGTTCATAATTCCAGTAAACCAATGGTGGCAGAAAGTGACTCTGACCGGCTGTTTCAATACCCAATATTCGTCCTTTAACTCTTGGTAATTGTTCAAAAGAAGTCATTCCTACATCGATCATACGGTCAAGTATATCCTGTGTTAGATAATCATCCAGAGGAAGAACATACTCATGTTGTTCAACAAACATACCTGTATTAATAAATCCAATATCAAAAGGCTTATCTCCAGCAGGTACATCTGTTTCCAGCAGTTCCCAGGCTCCCATATCTGTATTAACAAATTCTATATTTACATTAAATTTTTTTTCTATAAGTTCCAGATGCGCAAGATCCTCTCCAGTATTCCAATTCCTGCCCCACTGTGACAGATAACCTGCTATTTCAACTGTTTCCTGATCAAAATCATATGGTGCCTCCCAGTCAGCCATAACAGAACCTGTAATAAGACCAACAAATAAAATTGTAATAATTAATAACTTAAATTTTTTCATTTTTTTCCTCCTTATTTTTGTTTTTATCCAGTGACTCTTTTAATACAGTTGGTTTGTTTTTTTATCCCTCCTTATTTTTTCGTGAAAAACTAATAATTGTTTCAAAACTTTTCTATAATTAATTATGATTATAAGCCCCTGGATTACTTAAAATCTGCAGACCTTCATCATGAAATGCTTTTTTGTTAAATTCTTTTATCTGTAATACTTTTCCTTTTCTTGTTTCCCAGAGATAAGCATCAGTAAACACTTCAGGGACAAAAGCATGAAAGAAAGTTCCATCCCCATAACTATCACATGCCTGCCCTTCAAGCTGGCGGGGATCATAAAAAGGATGATTTCTAAAAATACAGATAACCCCTGGACTATTCTGGTCCATTTGTCTGATAAAAGGTACATCATTGGTCCATAATTGACCCCATTCTCCACTATCTACAGGGTTAGGTTCTGGTGCACCAGGTCCTTCAGGCCGCGGTAATACCTGCCATTGATTTTGATAATCTTTATCCTCCCACCATGAATGTTCCCTTTCCCCAAAATTAATTACTCTTAAGTTTCTGGCACAGATTTGACTTGCCCAGCTATCATGCCCATTATAACCGTCTATGGCTGTGCTATAAACTATAATTTTATCCTGAATTGAAGGAT
>PWOK01000171.1 GCA_003557445.1 Halanaerobiaceae bacterium | reverse complement strand
TACAGAGGGCTGAACTTATAATAATGTTTGTCTGGGCCTTTGGTCTCTTTTTATCTGTTTCAGTATATATTTACAGTGGAGCAAAGGGGCTTTCACAATGGCTGGGTTTAAATGAATATCGCCCCTTTATCTGGCCTATGGCTGTAATCTGGGTAGTTTTATCCATCCATGGATTTAAGGATGTATTTGTTCTGCAAACATTTTTAAAGGTAAATACTTTTGCTCCCTATGGTTTTACTATGCTAATAATACCCCTGGTTTTATTATATACAGGTTATGGTATTAAATTATTAAAAGATAAAAAAGGTGATTAATAGTGAAGAAATATCTAAAAAAAATAATTATATTTTTAACTATAATTATTTTGTTATTTACAGTAACAGGTTGCTGGGATCGCAGGGAGCCTGAAGATCTGGGAGTGGTGGTGGGTTTAGGTTTTGATTATAATCCAGATAATGATATGTATAAATTGATCATACAAATTGCCAGTCCTCTGGTAGCTCAGGGAATGGAAGCTGGAGGTGGAGAGGGAAAAGAAGATTTCTGGACTGTATCAGCCTGGGGTCATACAACAATAGATGCCCTTTCCAATATTCGCAAAAAAGTTAGCCGTTTTATTCACTATTCCCATACCCAGATATTTGTTATTTCTGAAGAATTTGTCAGGGAAACAGGGATCCTTCCGGTTCTGGATGCCCTGGAAAGAACCAGGGAGAGTCGTCCAATAGTTCTAATAACAGTTGTTAAAGATGATCCAGAGGAAGTTTTAACTACCGATAATCCCATAGAAACTATAAATGCCAAGGGTATTACGGAAATGATTAAATTAACCAATGAGGAAATAGGAAGTGTAATAGCTGAAACAGGGAATGATTTTATTAATAAATTATCCCGTCCAGGACTTGAACCTGTGGCCGTTAAACTGGAGCTGGTAAATAAAAATGAAAATGGTCAAGAAAATGAAAACAGTCAGAATGAACAGACAGAAATGCATGGACAAAGTCCACCCTATAAGGTGGAAGGACTGGCTTTTTTCAAAAAAGATAAACTGGCAGGATTTCTTGAAGGTCGGGAAACCAGAGGCTGGAACTGGGTCAGAGGTAATATACAGAGAGCAATTTTAAATCTGGAATCACCTGAAGAAGATGAACCGGTAAGTATGGTTGCTTACCAGACAAAAAGAAAGTGGGAACCTCTTATAAAAAACGGGGAACCAGTAGTAAAATTACAAATAGATGCTACGGCTAAAATTCAGGGGATTATGGGCAGGGGAGAATTTGATGAGGAAAAAGAATTTGTAAAAAGCTTAAAAAGAAGATTTACTCAGGTGATTAGAAATGATATAGAAATAGCACTATCTGCTGCCCAGGAAAAAAAGAGTGATATTTTTGGGTTTGGAAATTTATTTTACAGATATGAAAATAAATACTGGGAGCAGGAATTGAAAGATGACTGGCCGGAAAAATTTTCAGAAATGGTTGTAGAAATAGATATAGAAGTTGATATAGTAAGGACAGGTATGATTTATAGAAGTGTAAAACCACGTTAATAAAAAATATTAAGGAGTGATCTGTTTGATTCCCTTTTTATTAATAATGTTTTTAATGGCTGGCTGGCAGATACCAAGAATGGTCCAAAAAAATGAGTACAGAGAAATAATATATTTTATAATAATCTGGTTAAGTGCTGTAATTTATGGTTCAGTAGTTATCTCTGATATTACACTTGTCAGCCCCTTTGAATTAATTAATGATCAGATGGTTAAATTATTTCCCTGAAATAATTACACATATAATTAAATTTATGTTATAATTTAATAAATATAAATAGTTTTTAAAAAATATAAAACTTATATTAGTTTATGATATAAATAAACAAAGGGGGAAAAAAGATGAGTATAGAACAGGAAGTTATCTCACAGGCGAAAAAAGCAAAAAAGGCTTCCAGAAAACTTGCTGGAGTTTCTACCAGTATCAAGGATAATGCATTACATGAAATTGCAGACAATCTGGAAAAATCAGTTGATAGAATTTTAAAGATTAATGAAAAGGATATGGAAAAGGGAAAACAAAAGGGATTAACCAATGCCCTGCTGGATAGGTTACAACTGACTGAAGAAAGAATTAAAGGAATGGCAGCAGGACTAAGAGATATTGCCCGTCTGGATGATCCAATAGGTGAGGTTGACAGGATGTGGAAAAGGCCCAATGGACTACATATTGGCCAGATCAGGGTTCCTCTGGGGGTTATTGGCATTATCTATGAAGCCCGTCCCAATGTTACTGTTGATGTGGCTGGACTCTGTCTGAAGGCCGGTAATGCTGTTATATTAAGAGGGGGTTCCAATGCCTTTGAATCAAACCGTGTACTGACAGCAATTATTTCTGAATCCTTACAAGCGGCAGGTCTGCCTGAAGATTCAGTTCAGTTGATACAGACCACTGACCGTAAGGCAGTTAAAATAATTTTTGGTTTAAATAAATATATAGATGTTTTAATTCCCCGTGGAGGGGCAGGTTTAATTAATAGGGTTGTAAATGAAGCCAGTGTGCCAGCAATACAAACAGGTGTGGGTAACTGTCATGTTTATGTAGATCAAAATGCTGATCTGGAAATGGCCTTAAAAATAGTTGATAATGCCAAAACTGATAGACCTGCTGTCTGTAATGCAGCTGAGACCCTGCTGGTACATCAGGATATTGCAGAAGGATTTTTACCCCGACTACAGGCTCTGTTTACAGGCAGGGTAGAGTTAAGGGGTTGTGAAAGGACATGTGAGATTATACCAGAAATTAAAGAAGCTGAAGAATCAGACTGGAGTGAAGAATATCTGGATTATATTATGGCCGTAAAAATAGTAGAAGATATAGATGGAGCCCTTGACCATATTTATAAATATGGTAGTATGCATTCAGAAGCTATTATAACCCGTGATTATGATAGAGCCAATCGTTTTCTTGAGGAAATAGATGCTGCTGCTGTTTATATAAATGCTTCAACAAGATTTACTGATGGAGGCCAGTTTGGACTGGGAGCAGAAACAGGAATCAGTACCCAGAAATTACATGCCAGAGGCCCCATGGGATTAAAAGAACTGACCACTACCAAATATATAATCCGGGGCAAAGGTCAGGTCAGGGAGTAGAGCTAATCACTGCTCAAAGGAGGAAATAAAATGAAATTATGTGTTATTGGCCTGGGTCAGATGGGTTCAACCCTGGTCAGGGGAATAGTTGAGAATAAAGTTTTTAGACAAAAAGATATAACAGGCTGTGACATTAACATAAGTGAAATTGATCTGGAGGGAGTTAATATTAAAACAGTTTCTGATAACAGGCTGGGAGTAAAAGATACTGATATTGTATTACTGGCTGTAAAACCACAGGTAATGGATTCAGTAATGGAAGAAATTTCAGATTTACTGGATGACAAATTGGTTATCTCTATTGCTGCCGGTATAACTTTATTCCAAAT
>PWOK01000236.1 GCA_003557445.1 Halanaerobiaceae bacterium | reverse complement strand
CTTATAAGTGTATTATGATGATAATCAATATAATAGCTAACCTTTTTTATCTGTCCATTATCCCTGATTAAAAACTCTAATCCCTGATAATCTCCCTTGAAAATATTATTTTCATATAGAGGGGGATAAAACAATCTTGAGGTATCAGTTTTTATTTTGGATTCAAGTATCCTTAACTGCTGGTTCCATTCCTCACTTATATCAGCCCTTTCCCAGGTAGAAAGACCAACCTGTAGAAAAACAATAATTGAACTTAAAATAATCCCGGTTATTGTTATAGCAATAATTACTTCCAGCAGGGTAAATCCTTTTTCCTCCATATTGATTATTCCTTTCTAAGAACAAGCCTTGATAATGAATAAATTGTCTGTCCATCTTCCTTTTCAATATTAACAATAATTTTTGTGAGAACATCTGTTATCCTTTCTTCATCTGTTCTCCATCTGTATCTTTTACCAGCATAAGAAAAACTTCCAGACCTGTTTACTTCAATATCATTAACTGTTTTTATAAGCCTGTCTTCAGCCCGTGATGAAATATAGGTGTAATCTCTATTTCTATCAATACTATTTACAACCTGAGAATAACCCTGTGCCAGGATAGTAAAGCTAATACCGGTAATAACCACTGCTATTAATACTTCGAGTAAAGTAAACCCTTTTTCCCTGTTTTTTATCAATTCCAGTTCACTTCCCCTGTTAGTGGATTAATGGTTAAAATATACTCCTGATTATCAGGAGCCTGTACCCTGATTTCTTTTCCAGAAGTAGTTCCATCAGGGTAAAAATACATTGTTTCCTCCTCAAAAAATTTAAAGCCATTCAGTGTGGTTGTTTTATAGTTCTCTTTATCAGAAATATCATATTGAATATTTTCATAATAAATTTGTACTCTCTGAATATCGCCCGATATTATTGCTCTGGCTCTGGCTTCCTGTATTATATTGGTTATTTTTCTCATTCCAGCTCTTATTTCAACAGACTCCAGCATTCCTCCAAAATCAGGCAAAGTTATACCCAGAGTCAGTCCTATAATCACAACAACAATCAGGACTTCCAGTAAAGTAAATCCTCTTTGATAGTTAAAAATAAAACTCCTACCAGTTGGTAACATCAGCGTCCTCTCCTGTTCCACCTTCCTGATTATTTGCTCCATAGGACCAGAGATCAAAACTGTGGGGATTATTTATTCCCGGTGAACGATAATGGTATTCATTACCCCAGGGATCATCAGGAATACTATTTTTCTGCAGATAAGGCCCATTCCAGTTTTCAGGTACTGGTGAAGTTGTTGGTTTTTGTATTAAAGCCTCCAGCCCCTGTTCTGTTGTAGGATAATGTCCATTATCAAATCTATAATTATTTAAAGCAACACTAAAATTATGAATTTGATTGGCAGCAGTATTCTGAGTGGCCTGTGATATACGGCTAATTAATTCAGGTCCTACCACAGAGGCTAAAAAACCTATAATGATAACAACAATAAGTACCTCAACCAGTGTAAAACCTCTTTCTCTTTTCTTTTTTTTCATAAATAAATCACCTCTAATAAATTGTGCTCATACTTAATATTGGTAACAACATGGCAATCACAAAAAATCCAATTAATAACCCCATAAACAAAATCATAAATGGTTCAGTTATTTTTATTATCCTGTCCAATCCCTCCCTGTACTCCTTCTCATAATTATCTGCCAGTTCATATAACATGGAACTCAACTCCCCAGTTTTTTCACCAACACCTATCAAATAAACTACAAGATGAGGAAATCCACCAGCAAGATTAAAAGCTTCAGACATATCCATTCCTTTTTTAATTCTGGTCTCTATATCTAATAACTTGTTATAATATATATTGTTATTTGTAGTTTCTGTTGTAATTCTAAGGGCTTTCAGTAAAGGAACTCCACTATTTATCATAAGGGCAATACTTCTTGTAATACGGGTAACATACAGTTTCAAAAACAAACTACCAAATAGGGGTAATTTTAAAATATACTTATCCTTAATATCTTTACCCATTTTTGTTTTCAGGAAAGCAGAAAAAAGCATTATAAATAATACTGCTAAAACAATTATATATATCCAGTAATTGGTAACAAAACCTGAAAAAGCAAGAAGTACAGATGTTGTCCAGGGTAATGATTCCCCATAAGCCTCATATATAACTAAAAATCTGGGAAGAACAAAGGTAAACATAATAATTACCGCCACTGAAGTAATAATAAATAATATGACTGGATAAATTAAACTTGTAAATATATGAGATTTCAATTCCTTATTTTCCTGAAGGTTTCTGGCTATTTTCTGACAGGTTTCCCCCAGATAACCACTTTCTTCACCAGCCTTTATCATACTAATATAGGAATTTGAAAAATAATCAGGATAGTAAGAAAGGGCTTCAGTAAAACTTTTTCCCTCAGTAAGCAACAAATGAATATCTTTAACAATATCTTTGAATTTTCCCGGATTTAAGATATCAGCAATTACTTTTATGGCCCCTCCGGGTTTAATCCCGGCCAGGAGTAAATTGGCAAATTGTTCTGTGAAAAAGATAATATTATTTCCTTTATTGGTGAGATTTAAGCTATAATTATTGCTCTCCCTTTTTGTCTCTGTATTGATAGATTTGTTTTCTTTATTTTGAACAAGATTATATATATATAAATTTTCTTTTTTTAACTTATTACGGGCTTCTGTTTCATTTTCGGCCTTAACTGTTCCCTTTATGTTTTTCCCGTTATCATTTATTCCACTGTAATTATATTCAATCATAATATCACTTTCCCTTATTCCCTGGTTACCCTGATAACTTCATCTAAACCGGTAATACCTTTTTTGACCTTATTCATACCTTCTGTATATAAATCACTGACACCTGAATCAAGCGCTTTTTCTTTTAATTCTGCATTGCTTATTCCATATTTAATTAATTTTTGTATTTTGCTATCTATAGTTAATAATTCAAATAAACCTGTTCGACCACTGTATCCTATCTGGTTGCATTCATCACAGCCTACAGGTTGATAAATAGTATCACCTTTCTTAAGATTAATTCTTTTTTTAAAAGTTTTATTGCTATTATATCTTACTTCTGTTTTACACCCTGAACAAAGTTTCCTGACCAGTCGCTGGGCCAGTACTCCCCTTAAAGTTGCTGCCAGCAAATAATCCTCTACCCCCATATCAAGAAGACGGTTAACTGCTCCAAAGGAATCATTGGTATGAAGGGTGGCAAAAACCAGGTGACCTGTAAGAGCGGCCTGAATTGCAGTTTTTGCAGTTTCTTTATCTCTTATTTCACCCACCATTATTACGTCCGGATCCTGGCGGACTATATGCCTGAGCCCGCTCGCGAAAGTAAGCCCGATCTGGGGCTTAACCTGTATCTGGCTTATCCCGGGAAGCTGGTATTCAATAGGGTCCTCAATCGTGATAATATTCTTATCGGGAGAATTTATCCTGCTCAAAGCGGCATAAAGGGTAGTTGTCT
>PWOK01000025.1 GCA_003557445.1 Halanaerobiaceae bacterium | reverse complement strand
TTTTGTAGAACCAAGATTTGTTTTTTATTCTTCTTTAACGGATTCAGGAGTTGATAATGGCATAAAATATTTTTATATTAGATATCGTGGAGATAATAGACATCTTACTGTCGGCCGTCAGCCAGTTTCCTGGTCCTATGGAGCCATGATAAATTTGCTTGATTATGGACTGGGTATAGAAAATCTGGCCGATAGAACCATTACATCGGGAATAGATGGTTTAATATATTTTTATTCACTGGGATCAGGACGAAGTTTACAGCTGGTTACTTCTTTTCCCCAATTTTCAGCTGTTGAACCTGAAGATCTGGGTTATGGTGCCAGATTGAGATTACCGGGCAGTGGTTATGATTTGAGTTTTAATGCCAGTTATCAGCCGGTAACAATATTTGATATACTGGAAGCAGCATTTATTGAAGACAATTTATTAAGAACAGGTACTACATATAGTGGAGATTTAGGGAATGTTGGTATATATGGTTCAGCAGGATATTTTTATTTACAGGAAAAAGAAAAAGATGATATTATGATACAGATGGGAATAGATTACAGCTGGGTAATTGGTGAGTTTAACAGAAGACAGCTTATTTTACAGATAGAGTATTTTAGGTTTTTAAAAGACAATCTTGGTGCAGATGTTATGGTATCTTTAAATACTGATACTGCTGAAACTATTCAAGAAACAGTACCAGTTAGTTCTCTTCTGGGCAGGGATTTACTGACAGTAAATTTATCACTAAATCTGGACTTTTTTACTACTGTGGGAGCTGTTTTAATGAAAGAGTTTGAAGAAAACACAATAATTCTGGCTCCTTATTATAACTCGGATTTAGGTGGTGGTATAGAGTTTAGAATAGATGGTAGTCTTCTCAGGAGTAATGATGGAGATATTTATCCTGGTATATCTACTGGAATGAGTTATTATTTTTAATTAATTCTTTAGCTTTTTTAACTGCCGTAACGGCATTGGCTGCATAACCATCTGCTCCAATATTTGTGGCATAATCTTCTGTGACAACAGCACCACCCAGTAAAACTTTTATGGCCGGGTTTTCTTTTTTTAATTTTTTTGTAACTTTTTTCATTTCTGGCATGGTTGTTGTCATTAAAGCACTTAATCCCACAATATCTGCATCTTCTTTTAAAGCTGTTTTAACTATTTTTTCGGCAGGAACATCTTTTCCTAAATCTATGACTTCAAAACCATTATTCTGCAACATAACCTTAACTATATTTTTACCTATATCATGTATATCACCTTTTACTGTGGCTAAAACAATTTTAGCCAGTGATTCTCTGGATTTTTCCTTAACCAGGATTGGTTTTAAGATCTGGAAGGCTTCCTGCATTGTTTCTGCTGAAAGCATTAGCTGGGGCAGGTAAAATGTCCCCTGATCATATTTATCTCCAACTTTTTTAATTCCAGGGATCAGAGCTTTATTTATAATATCTAAAGCAGGATGATTTTTCAGAGCTTTTTGAATAGAAGAGATTATTTCTACTTTATTACCGGATAAAACCTGATCATAAATAATTTCTAGTATATTTTTTTCTTTATCTGGTTTTTTAATATATTTTTTTTTTGATATATTTTTATCCTGTTCTGTATTAATATTTGTATTGCTGATATATCTTTCTCCTGCTGGATCCCGGTTGATGAGTAGATCACTGGCCAGTACAGTATTAATCATTTCTTTTTTTGTGGGATCTAATATAGGGGCATTTAAACCTGCTTTAATGGCCATGGCCAGATAGGCAGAATTGATAATCTCCCTGTCAGGTAATCCATAGGAGACATTACTTAAACCAAGAACAGTAACAACCCCCAGTTCTTTTTTGATTAATTTCAGGGCATTCAGGGTTACCTGAACCAGATTCTGTTCAGCACTGGCTGTCAGGACAAGGGTATCAATAAAGATGTTTTCTTTTTTTATTCCCAGTTTTAAAGCATGATTTACTATTTTTCTGGCAATTTCCAGTCTTTTTTCAGCTGTTTTGGGAATTCCGTTTTCATCCAGAGTCAGGCCCAGTATAGCAGCACCATATTTTTTGGCCAGTGGTAAGACAGTATTCAGGCTTGTTTTTTCTCCTGTTACAGAATTAATTAATGGTTTTCCGTTGACATTCTGTAAGCCGGTTTCCAGTACTTCAGGATCGGTGGTATCAAGACTGATGGGCAAATCAACAATACGCTGTAAATTATGTACGGCTTTTTTCATTGTTTTAACCTGATCAATTTCCGGTACTCCTATATTCAAATCCAGAATACTTGCTCCTGCTTCAGCCTGTTTTTTAGCTTCTTTATTTAATATTGTCATTTTACCTTGTTTGAGTTCTTCAGATAATTTTTTTCGTCCGGTAGGATTGATTCTTTCTCCTATAATTCTGGTTGGCCTATCATCAGCTATAATAACAGTTTTGGTTCTACTGGCCAGTCTGGTTAATACAGGATTGTTTTTCTTTATCGGTGTTAATTTTTTTACTTTTTTTGATAAAAGATTTATATAATCAGGGCCAGTCCCACAGCAGCCTCCGATAATATTGACTCCTGCTTGAATAAAATCCTGGATATAAACGGCCATTTCTTTAGCAGAAAGGGGATAGATTGTTTTTCCATCTCTTAATACTGGTAGACCTGCATTGGGCTGCACAGCTAAACAGGTATTACTTACCTGACCCATTTTTTTAATAATCTCTAAAAGTTTTTCAGGTCCCAGGCTACAGTTAGCTCCAATGACTTCAACCCCCAACCCCTCTAAAACAGTAACTGCTGTTTCAGGATCAGTACCGGTCATTGTTTTAAGGCTTTCAGAAAAGGTTAAATGGGCAATAAGAGGTAAATCTGTTTCTTCTTTTACTGCAATTACTGCTGCCCTTAGTTCCTGTAAGTCAGACATAGTTTCAATACTTATCATATCAGCTCCAGCCTCAGCCAATACTTTTGCCTGTCTGGCAAAAAGTTGATAGGCTTCAGTGAAATCTATTTCTCCCAGTGGTTCTAATAGTTTTCCTGTTGGTCCTATAGATGCAGAGATAATTGTATTATTATCAGCAGCTTTTTTAGCATTTTCAACAGCTGTTTTATTAATTTCTACAAATTTATTTTCCAGACCATATTGGGAGAGTTTGATCTCGCTGGCACCGAAAGTATTGGTCTGGATGATATCACTACCTGCTGTGACATACTCTCTATGTATTTGCTGAATGATTTCTGGATGGGTTAGATTTAAATTTTCCGGACAGTCACCTGATTTCAAGCATTTTTTTTGTAACTGTGTACCCATAGCTCCATCCAGTACCAGTATCTCATTATTTAGTCTTTCTATTAAGTTAAACATTTGATTTCCCCTTTCTTTTTTATCACACCAGGTATCATAGTTATTAATAAATACAGGTTTCAAATTCACATTGATTACAGTTGAAATCACATTTAATTTTGGTTTCAACTTTTTTATCACCAAGTCCAATTAAGGCAGTAATTGATTTTTGGGGTAATAAAAG
>PWOK01000357.1 GCA_003557445.1 Halanaerobiaceae bacterium | reverse complement strand
TATCCTCTATAGAATTTGAGCTGGAAGCTATAATTGAAATACCACACTTATATTTTTCAGCAGAAGCAATAGCTCTTTTAGCAGCAGTACAGGTTGGTTCCTCACCTTTCATTTTATTGGTCCTGGCAATTGTTCCAGTTATTACTTCAGGTGCTCCAAAATTATAGGCTGCATCAAAGGCTGCACCTCCAGCAGCACTGACAATCACCACCACTTTATTCTCAAAATCAGCCATCTGGCAAACATCTTTACCCAGATTGGATACTATTCTGCCCAGAACTGCCCCTGATCTGTCAATCCCCTTGAGAACATGTTGAATATTATCCAGCCTGGATGCTGCCTCTTGATCAGTTATTAACCTCGGTTCTGCTGCAACTATAACCTCTGTCTGATTTTTCAAAGCTTTTTTTCCTGCAATATACCCAATTTTTTCAGGATTAACTGATACAGGAACATCCTTATTATGATCCGGACTGGCTCCAAGAACATCAACAGCCCCTGCTTCAAGTACACTTTCTGCAGTTGTTGACATATCAATCAAGTCAACTATCATCACAACATTTCCCTGACGGGCTGCTGCTGCTGCTCCTGAAGGATTTGAACTAATATTTAATGTTTTAACCCATAACTTTGCCATAATTGCCTCCTCCTCCTGACTTAATGTCAGCTTTACCTTTTCTTGCTTTTTCAATATTTTTTGCAATTCTTGAAGATACTATTTTTTTTAACTCCTTTAACTCTGTATTATGAATCAATTCCATTTCAGTATCAAAAGTTGATAATAATTTTTTTAAAGTTTTAGGACCAATTCCAGGTATATCAGCCAGAGGTATTTGATGAATATAATTTATTATTTTTCTGTCAATCTCAAAATTATCTGCAATATAGTAAATTCTATCTTTTACCCCGGTTATAATATTCTTTTCATTATTACAGACCGGACATTTTAAGACAACTTTATCCAGAGGAAAACTTTTTTCACATTGATTACAATATGAACGATGATATTTACCAAGCCTGGGATCCAGCCCAAAATTTTTAATAACTTTCCTCTTTTCCTCAGAAAAAAGAGCTTTTTTAAATTCCTCATAATTTAATTCTTTCATTCTTATCAAATTATATTCTCTGGCAATTTTACCTGCAGAATGTGCATCTGAATTGCTTAAAAAAGTTTTTTGATTTAGTTCTGTTAAATGAGCTGCTAAATAACTATCTGCACTTAATCCCAGTTCAATAGCCGGAATTTTGTCCCATTCTTCCTTAGAAAAAACTTCTTTATAGGATTTAAAACACCTTCCATAAAAACTTTTATGAGGTGTAAATACATGAGCAGGAATTAGAATTCCTCCTGCCTGTTCAACAATCTTTAATATTTCTTTTCCTGTTAAACCTGTATTCTGTGAACTGAGTCCAATATTGGTAATATATTGATCCATTATTAAACTAAATTCTTTTAAATTATTTATAAAAGGGAAAAAAGCAATATAATGAGCCTGTCCCCCATTATATTCTTTACTCTCAACTTCTGCTCCCGGAATTATTACCAGTTGTTCCTGATAACAGATTCCCCCTTTTTCCAGCTCTTTCATCTCACCTGAATCTAACAATTTTTCAATATCATCAATAACAGCTGGGGAAGCACAGTCAATAATACCCACCAGATCCAGACCTTTATTATTTAGAGATTCCCGGGCAATACTGGCAAAATCCAGTTTATCTGATGCTGTAATTTTAACCGGGCTACCATCACCAGCCCTTCCAATATGTATATGTAAATCACAAAAATATTCATTTAACATTAATAATCTCCTCTTAAAAAATATAATAATCCTATTATTGTTTTACTATCCTTTATTTTACCATCAAAGATTAAATCCATTATCTCTTCAGGTTTAATAATAATCCTTTCTATAAATTCTCCAGGATCAGGATTTCTAGAAGTAAATTCAAGTTGTTCTCCTATAAATAAATGTAATATTTCATTACTATAACCGGGAGAAGTATAAAAGGAAAATAGTTTTTTTATATTATGAGCCCTATAACCTGTTTCTTCTTCTAATTCTCTTTTTACACATTCCAGGGGGGATTCACCTTTTTCAAGTTTTCCGGCAGGTAATTCTAACAATATTTCCTCAGGGGCTTTTCTATATTGTTTCACCATTATAATATTATTATCTGTTGTAACAGGAATTATTGTAGCCCCTCCTGAATGTTCTATGATTTCTCTGCTACCCTGACTATTGTCAGGTAATTTTACCTTTTTAACTTTTAAATTTAAAATATTTCCTTTGAATACAGTTTTCGATGTTATAGTTTCTTCATTAAAATTTATAATAATCACTCCTCTATTAGATCTCTATATCTATATACTGCCAGTCCTGCAGTGATAAAAAACAGGGGGTCTTCTTCAAAACTTCTTCCCATACTTTGAAAATTAATATTACTTTCCTTTAAAATATTTTTCACCTTAATTATATCATAATAAAAAATATTATGAGAATCAACTATATCTATTTTATTTAAATACTTTTTTACCACCTTTTTATCTGGAAAAACAAGATCAGCTTTTTGTTTACTGTATTTTAAAATTGTGATAGTATGATGGCTTAATAGATAATGTCTTTTTCTTTTTTCAGCAAGACTTATTCTGGGGACAAAGATACTTCTTCCATTAAGAACATCTACCGCATAATTGATAAATATATTTTCCATACCACTAAAACCAAGGGTGGTTTCTGTTCCGGCTAAGCCAGGTCCCATTCCAGCAATAATCAGATCTGCATTTGCAGCCTCCCTGGCAGCAGCAAGCCCTGTATAAATGTTAACAGCTTCAAGGTCTCCACCAAAAGTATGTCCCACTGTAATAGTATTATCAATATATCCTTTTCTCTTCAACATAAAAACAGTATTACTCAATTCAAGTGGTAAACAACCACCTTCAGTCATAATATAAACCAGTTTTCTATTAGGATAACATTCTTTAAAAGTAATAGCAAGAGGTGCAAGTAAACTATGTAAAGGAATAATTACAACCGGTTGATTTTGTAAATTATTAAAGTTTTTTATCTTTTGATGATAGGGGCTTTCCGGTTCTTCAACAGCCAGGACTTTAATCTGATAAGGAGAATACCTCATTTTCATAATATGTCCTTTTTGCTTTTTATTATGGTTATTGTTTTTTTCAGTATTATTGACAGCTGGTTTACTTAAATTACAGATAACAAAATGATAACCACCTGTACCCAGCCCTAATTCTACAGCTGTTGTGTTTAATAATACCCTATCTCCAGTATTAATTTTTCCTGTAATCTGAGTATAATTTATAGCTTCCTCAATTTTTTTCTCAATCTTTATTTTTAATATTTCTTTCTCCAGATATTTTTTAAGTTCATTCCTCTTCTTTGCTCTTATTACATAGTTAGTATAAACATCATAAAATCGGCTGTCTTCAAAAAAAGGAACTTTAACCTCTGAAATATCAGAAAGTCCCTTGTTATAAAGATTAG
>PWOK01000112.1 GCA_003557445.1 Halanaerobiaceae bacterium | reverse complement strand
TTCATGTTCTGCTGCACTAACCAGAGCTGCAGTTAAAAACAAAAGTGAAAAAACGAGACACAATACAATAATTCTTGAACTTCTTTTTTTCATTATTTAAATAACCCCCTAATTTTTTTAGCAATTAAGATAATCAAAAGATTAAAAATATATAGCCTTTATTTATATACCTCCTTTCTTTATATTATAGTTTTTTTTATTTCATTACAGTAAATCAGTTAAATTAATTATATTAAATAGTAAGATTTATGTAAGATATTTTAATTACTCTTATTTATTTTTGATTCAAGATAATATCAAATATTCCTGCATCAGATTAATTTTTATCTAGAAAAGGAATTATTTTCACTAAAAAATCAGATCTGAAAAGCAAAAACAAACCTTCTAAGTAAACTGAAATTGGTAATTATAATATCATTTAATAACTGCATTCCACAAAAAGTATCCGCAATTCCCCAAAAACCATCCACAGCTTCAATAATACCTTTTTCCCTTTATTAAAATTTCCTTCTTTATTCTCGACAAATATCGGGAGGTGTCTGATACCTGTTGGTTTATGTCGAATATAGAAAGCTACTTTAAAATTATATTATTTTATATTATAATAATTATCAGTTGTGAATATATATGTCGAAGGAGGGAATTTAATATTGATATCCTTAAAAAATATTTCTAAAAGCTATAATAAAGGAAAAGTGAAGGCTGTTGATGATCTCAGCCTTGATGTAAATTCAGGTGAGCTTTTTGGTTTTTTAGGACCAAATGGAGCCGGGAAAACAACAACAATAAAAATGATGACCGGTCTTTTAAAGCCTGATAAAGGCAGTATAACAATCAATAAACACAATATTATATTAGAGGATTTGATGGCCAAAAAACAATTTGGATATTTACCAGAAAACATAGAGTTATATGAAAATCTTTCAGGTATACAGTATTTAAACTTTATGGCCGATATATATGATGTGGATATTGAACAAAGACAGCAAAGATCCCTTGAACTTGCTGAAATGTTAAACATGAAAGATGTTCTTGCTGATTCTATTTCCAGCTATTCACAGGGAATGAAACGCAAAATAGCAATTATAGGAACTCTTTTACACAACCCCAAAATATGGATTCTTGATGAACCCTTAAGCGGACTTGACCCAAAATCTTCATATAATATTAAAAATCTGATGAAAAAGCATACTGAGGAAGGAAATACTGTGTTTTTTTCCACACATGTTATGGAAATAGCTGAAAATATATGTGATCGTATTGGAATTATTAATCAAGGAAAGTTAATTGCTCTGGATAATATTGATAAGATTAAAAAAGACAAAACCCTTGAAAATGTATTTCTGGAGCTGACAGAAAATGAATAAGATGATTACTATATTTAAAACAATGGTTAAAAACGATATCAATCAAATTATTAATCGTTTCAAAAAGAACGATCCAGTTGTAATGATTATTGGTAGCACATTATTTCTTGCTTTTGGAATAGTTTTTTTAACTATGATTTATAGGGATATTTTCGATCTTTTTCAAAAAACAGGACTTTTAGATCTTCTACTTCTTTTTCATATTATTTTTCCAGGCACCGTTATTTTGTTTCTCAATTTATTTAATCTTATAAATAAATTTTATGATAATGACTTCAGCAGACATTTAATCTCTATGCCCCTGAAACCCTATCAAATTTTTGGAGCACATTTTTTCAAAGAAATTCTGTTTAAATATTTTTATATTTTAATTTTCTTTATTCCTGGGTTTTTCCTTTATGGAATATCTGCACAAACAGATATGTTATACTGGTTATATGGACTGGTAATTGCACTTTTATTACCGGTAATCCCAATGAGTATAGCAGCTTTCTTTGCCACAGGTATAATGAGAATTGTTAATTTGTCAAATTATAAGAAGTTATTTCAAATACTGGGGAGCATTCTGGGGTTAGTCCTTTTTATGGTCTGGATGCTTTTTTATGACAGACTTTTCGAAGATATTATTACTCCTGAAACCCTGGAGCAAATGGCACTATATAAAGAGGAAATAATTGAGTTTACAGGTTACAGTTTCCCTCCTGCATTATGGGCACTTAGAACACTGACAGCAACAGGTATATCTGCAGCAGGCTGGTTTTTGTTATTTATATTTATTTCAGTAATAATGTTATTTTTAGTTTTCTTATGGGCAGAAAAATTATATTTTGGAGGTCTTATTGGAATTAATGAATCCGGTCAAAAAAATAAATTTTTAAACACCAGTGAGAAATTAAAAAAAGCTTTTAAGAAAAAAAGATCTCCAGAAAATGCAATATTAATAAAGGAATGGATTCATTATGTGAAAACTCCACCATTAATAAAAGAAAGCCTGTGGGCTTTAATCTTTCCTGCTTTAATTATCCTTTCATCCTTAATTGATGGAGATTATAATTTACTACAGATGGTATCAGAATTAGAAATAACAACATTATTAATTTATTCCGGTATCTGGGGTTTATCTGCACCAGTATTTTCTTACCTGCCAGTTTCCAGCTTTTCCAGAGAAGGTAAAAAAATCTGGCTGTCAAAAATTATTCCGGTCTCGATAAATAAACAAATCAGAGGAAAACAACTATTTAATTTATCCCAGATTATTATATTAACCATTCCTTTGTTCTTGTTTTTTTATTTAACAACCAGTATTTCCCTTCCTGTTTTATTATTATGCAGTCTAACAGCATTCATTATTTCTGTTAGTTCTGGAAATTTTCTTCTTTTATTAGACATTCTTTATCCCAATACCAGCTGGGATAATCACCAGCAAATAACAGGTTTCTTTAAAACTTTGTCCTCCTGGATAATCGGTCTGTTATTATTAGGTTTATATGCCCTTCTTTTTTACCTGTTATTAAACCTGTTTTCTTTGAAATTATTAATTGCTCTAATTTATTTGATATCTTTTATAATAGCTTTCAT
Organism: Halanaerobiaceae bacterium; assembly: GCA_003557445.1. The sequence continues at coordinate 577 of PWOK01000112.1, read as the reverse complement.
AGCAAATAGATTATGCCTCTATTATGCAAAAGATTTATTTGATAGAATCAATATTGTTTAAGAGGATAGTTTTTTCGACAAAAACCGGAAGGTGTCTGGCACCTGTCGATGTATGTCGTTTTATGTAGGTTTAGATTTTATTCACATTAAAGTTTCCAGCTGAAATTTATATAGCCAAAAGTTCGAATTCCTCTTTCATCCTGTTGATGATTGTAGTTCTCTACAAATTCTATTTCTGCACTGCCTTCTACAAAAAAGTCTGAACCAATCTTTGTACTGAAACCTACAGTAGGTCTAATTCTTTTTTCAATTGTTCCTGTTAAATACAGATTATCAGAAAAATCATCATTATCTTCCAGATAATCACCAATTTCACCTTCTCCTTTACGTCCCAGAATTATACCACAATAAAGCTTTAAATCCTCATTAACTTTATAGCCTGATTCAACTTTTAACTGTTCAGCATCAGGACCTACTTCACTGCCAATTGTTTTTCCCCTATATTGATAAAATTGTTCTGGTATTTCAGCAGAATAAATATAATTCATTATCCTCTGATACTCGGTCCTAAAACAAT
>PWOK01000254.1 GCA_003557445.1 Halanaerobiaceae bacterium | reverse complement strand
TCCATGTTAATTATATAATTAATAAATAAATCTCTTTCTAAAATCCAATTTGTACTAATATCTACAAACCTTTCCTCCAATAATTCAACTGTGAAATCTATTTTATATTCTCCTGCAATTTTTTCTACACCTTTTTGCTGATAATTAGTTTCTCCACTAACCTTGATCTGATTAACTTCATAACTATCCTTAGTTATATTGTTTCCAAGCAATTTATATTTTAGCTCCATTGGAACCTCTTCAATAATTGTTTCACTTCCAATATGTGCATTTAATTTAATACTATCCATTTCTGTCCAACTATCATCTACTGACATTTCCTCTGGAAAATATTGAAATATTCCTTTTAAAATTAATTTAATTATATCATCTTCAAATCCCATTTCTAAAATTTTATTAGATACTTTTTCTTCAAAACTAATAAAAGAACCATTTGATGTATATTGAACTATCCCAAGAAAAACTTTTTCATGCAACTCAAAAATTTCATAAATTTCCATGTCTATATCTGAATCAATATCAATTTCATGTTCTTGAATCTTTATAAAAACATCAAATATAAAATTATCATCTGCTGTTTTTTCTTTTAAGTCTAATATAAAAAGAGAATCTATATTTATATTCATTTTCTGAGATAGATCTCTTTCTATTTCAAAACTAAATTCCACATCTAAGTTAAAATTATAGTAATATGTATCACCAGGTACAATATATGGTTTTTCAGAATATATTTCAATATCGTCTGTAAAAGTATTTGGAACACTAAGAAACAAGAATAATATAACATAAACAAAAATACATTTATATTTACACATAGGTTTTGTTAATACCCCCTTTCATATCTATTTTAATTTATCTTTAATTTCTTTTATATCTTTCTGAATTTCTTCAAGCATTTTAAATTTTTTTCTGAAAACAAGGTAAAAAACAGCAGCACATAAAGCAAAAACAATAATTAAAATAAGAAAAGGTAGCAAATAACCCAAAAAGGTAACAAACCAGGGAGGAGTTGGATCTTCTTTTGTTTCAATATTTATATCTTCTGTCTCCAATAACAGTAATAAATTATTGTTTAAATCAGTAAAAACGAGTTTATTATTATAAGAAGCTTCTACCTTTTGGTCACCAATTATTGTCACTGAATCAATCTCATTTGTTTCAACAAGGTGTATAAATTTGTATAAGCTCACATGCTCTGATTCCGGTGAATCCATAATAAAACTCCTCAAAAAGAAAATTAAAACGATTAAAAAAACAATACATAAAATTATCAAAAAATATTTTTTTGGTCTGGTAGCCATCATAGCTAACTCCTTTCCTTTCTCTTATTATAAGAAAAATCTCCATATTAACCCATATAATATATAATATATAAAAACACTAAAAACACCAGCAAGTATTATTATACAAAATGTAATACTCCTTTTAATTTCATAAACACGATAAATAGCAAAGATAAGCAAAATATATCTCCATAAATTCCCCAATAAATTTCCCATATGTATAAACACTTCTTTTATTATATCAACAGGAATAAAATAACTTATAAATAGTAGAATTAAAAGTGGTATAAAAGTAAAAGTATATATTATATAAAACTTTTTAAATGCAATTTCCCTTCTTCCCAGCAATATTATAAGTTTATATATAATAAGGGGAACAATAAAAAGATGAAAGATAGTAATAATAAAATATAAATCTAATAAATAAGTTAGACTCAGAAATACTAATATAATTAATATGGGAATTATAATATTTATTTTATTGTTTTTAATATAGTCAAAACTATCACCTGGAGATACTAAAACATTAAATAACAATTTTACGTTAGAAATTTTTTCTTGATTCAATTTTTTAACCTCCTGTTCTGTTTTTTTCATGAAATTAAGGTTGTGGAATATCTTCTATTTTTTCACACTATTATCTCCTTTCATTGATATTTCTTTGAGACTTTCAATATTTATAAAAATAGCTGCCTCTACTTTCGCCAAAAAACGACAGGTGCCAGGTACCTCCCGGTTTTTGTCGAAACATGTCTGATAATGTAGATGATATTACCTTATCAGAGATTATTTTCCACTTATATATATAATACTATGTCAATTAAATTATTCCTTTATTTTTTTAAATTTCGTTTACATCCAGAAACTTGACATAAACTCTTATTTCATATATAATATATCAAAATTAAACATATATATATATAAAGGCTGTGATGGGAAGAGTAATAAGGAAAAGTTCTTTAACAGAGAGATAACTCACTGGCTGAAAGGTTATCAAAGAATACCTTTATGAAGATCATCCCTGAGCCGGTTACTGAAATTTCAGTAGGATAACCCGCCTGACAGCGTTAAAACAAATGAGTGATAGAAATAATTATTCTATTTATTTCTGTAATATGGGTGGTACCACGGTATAATCGTCCCTGAGTTGAAGACTCAGGGATTTTTTTATTTATATAATTTCTGATTTAAAAATGAATTTCAAAAGAAAAAGGGAGTGTTTATCAATGAAAACATTTGAATCATTAAATGATTTACCGATTAATGAAAATGAAAAACAGATAGCTGATTTCTGGGATGAAAATAATCTCTTACAGAAATCAATTGAAAATCGTGAAGGAAATGAAAATTTTGTTTTTTATGAAGGACCACCAACAGCCAATGGCAGACCGGGAATTCATCATGTAATTGCCCGGGCCTTAAAAGATGCAGTCTGCCGTTATAAGACAATGCAGGGCTATCAGGTAAAAAGAAAAGCCGGCTGGGATACCCATGGTTTACCGGTAGAAATTGAAGTTGAAAAAAAACTTGACTTAAATAACAAACAGGAAATTGAGGATTATGGTATTGATAAATTCAATGAAAAATGCCGGGAATCTGTCTTTGAATATGAAGGCCTCTGGAGGGAAATGACCAGAAGAATGGCCTATTCTATTGACCTTGATAATCCCTATATTACCCTTGATAATGATTATATTGAAACAGTCTGGTGGATACTGGACAAATTTAATAAAGAAGGATTAATATATGAAGGACATAAAATTCTTCCTTACTGTTCTCGTTGTGGAACCGGGCTGGCTTCCCATGAAGTAGCTCAGGGTTATGAAGAAATCAAAAATATTACAGTAACATGTAAATTTAAAAGAAAAGATAAGGATGAATATTTTCTGGTCTGGACCACAACTCCCTGGACTTTGGCTGCCAATGTGGCCCTGACAGTTCATCCAGAAATGACCTATCTTAGAGTTAAATCTGAAGATGAAATCTATTATGTAGAAAAAACTCTGGCAGATAAAATCCTAAATGAAGATTATGAAGTTCTGGAAGAATTGAAGGGTAAAGAGCTTGAAGGAATTGAATATGAACAACTGATGCCTTTTGTTAAACCGGATAAAGATGCTTTCTTTGTCACAGTAGCTGATTATGTAACTGCTGAAGAAGGTACAGGTATAGTTCATACTGCACCTGCTTTTGGTGAAGATGATTATACAACCGGTAGAAAATATAATCTTCCTGTTTTACAACCCGTTGATG
>PWOK01000008.1 GCA_003557445.1 Halanaerobiaceae bacterium | reverse complement strand
CCTGTTGTTCATCAGGTAGAAGCTAATGATGTGTTTATATGTCTTGGTGTAACAGATGGAGATGCTATTCATGAGGTTTATAGAGGAAGGCTGGCAGCTTTTACCCATGGCAAAACAGATAATTTTGGGAAATGTCCTCTAACCTGGACTATGAATCCTGTTCTGGCTAATCTGGCACCTCCTGTTTATAATTATTTTGTTAAAAATACTCCTAAAAAAAGTGATATGAATTTTAACTGGGCTGATAAAACAAATTATGTAAAAGATAGTGGGCTGGAGTCACTGGCATACAGTATGAAAAATTATGCTGATTTTACAGGATTAAAGGTAAACTGGACAGTTCATTCAGATGAAGATTCACAGAGACCTGATATTGTTGATTGGGAGGGACTTATTATTGGTTATTCTGATAGCAGAAAAGAAGCAAAGCTGGCTAATTTAAATGAAAATACAGCAGTTTTTGGAACCTGGGATTTTAATGGTGCTTCTCCAGATAAGATTGTTGAAGGTATTAAAAAATATGTTTCCAGTAAAAAGAATAATAAACCAGTATTTATGGCAGTGTTTTTTGGGGTTTGTTTACACGGTGATTATCCTAATAAATATGATAAAGCAGTGGAAATAAAAGAAAAATTAAAAAAATCCTGTCCTGAAAGAAAAATTAAATTTGTTAATGCCCATGATATGGCTTTAACATATAAAGATTATAAATTGAACAATTAGAAAGGGGTTAAATTAAAATGAGTGAAAGAAATTTTGAATTTCTTACAACAGTGACTCCAGCTGAAGCCAGAAGTTTGATTCCTTTACTTGAGGATAATGATATTATTGTGATGAAAAAGGATCAGGAACTTGGAGGACTTCTCGAAGTTTACGGACAGAACACCTTATATGAAATAGATCTTTATGTTCCTGCCGATCAATTGGAGAAGGCCACTGAACTTGTAGAATTTATGGAAGCTGAACCGGAAGAAGAATAAAAAAAACTCCCCTTCCGGGGAGTTTTTTCGACAAATATCGGGAGGTACCTGGCACCTGTCGGTATTTGTCGAAGGATAATCGACAAATATCTTTGGCACACTATAATTTTTTTAGTTGTACTGGGGTAACCAGTCACCATGAGCTTCTATCAGTTCATCTACCATTGCTTTGATATCGTCAATTGATAATTCAGCAGCAGTATGAGGATCCATTAGAGCTGCATGATAAATATTTTCTTTTTTCCTGGTTATAGCAGCTTTAATGGTTAATAATTGAACATTGATATTGGTTCTGTTTAAAGCAGCCAACTGGGCTGGAAGTTCACCTACATAACAGGGTGCAACTCCACTACTATCCACCAGACAGGGAACTTCAACACAGGCATCTTCGGGTAAGTTAGGAATTATGCCTTTATTTAAAACACTACCTCCAATTTTATATGGTTCATTTGTTTCCATGGAATTCATGATATGGGAAGCATATTCGTGTGTTCTGGAATGTTCAAGTTCTTTATTTTCCACAAGTTCTTTTCTCATTTTTTCCCATCCTTTTATCTGTCCTTCACAGCGGCGGGGGTATTCATCCAGTGGGATATTAAATCTGTCAATTAATTCTGGGTATTTATCTTTTATAAAATAAGGCATATATTCAGCATTATGTTCACTTGATTCTGTTACATAATAACCAAACTGTTTCATTATTTCAAACCTAACTTTATCCCTTTCAGGAACTTTTCCTTCTCTGGCTCTTTTTTTAATTTCAGGATAAAGATCCTTACCATTTCTTGTAATTTCCAGAAGCCAGGCCATATGGTTAATACCTGCTATTTTCCATTGAATATTGTCAGTATTCATTCCTAAACTTTTTAGTAAGCCATTTGCACATCCCTGTACACTGTGGCATAAGCCAACAGTTTTTACATCAGTTGCTTTTAACATGGCACCAGTTAACATAGCCATGGGATTGGTATAATTTAAAAACCAGGCATCAGGACATACTTCTTCTATATCTCGAGCAAAATCAAATAAAACTGGAATAGTTCTTAAGGCTCTGAAGATTCCCCCTATACCCAGAGTATCACCGATTGTCTGTCTTAATCCGTATTTTTTTGGTATTTCAAAGTCAGTGACAGTACATGGTTTATAACCTCCAACCTGGATAGCATTCACAACATAATCAGCATTTTTTAAGGCTTTTTTTCTTTCATCTTTTCCAAGATAAGTTTTAATTTTTGCTCGATCATCATTAATGTTTTTATTGATATTATCAAGCATGTTTTTTGAATCCATCAGACGTTGTTTGTCAATATCATATAAAGCATATTCAGAATCATGTAAAGAAGGGGTCAGCATACAATCACCAAGTACATTTTTAGCAAATACAGTACTTCCTGCCCCCATAAAAGTAATTTTAGGCATAAATTATCCTCCTTGATATAATAATGTATTTATACTTACCCTATCATAAAAAAAAGAAAAAACATATGGTCTAATGTTGACTTTTTATGTTATAATGTTGTATAATTAAATTAAAAGATTATAATTAGAAGGTGGTAATTATGGATGAAGACATTTTTATAAGATATATTAATAATATGAATTATACTGACTTAAATTTGTATCAATGTGGTACCGAAAAATGCAAACCGGACCATTCGTTTGGTCCTGCAATAAGAGATCATTATTTAATTCATATTATTACTTCAGGACAGGGAACTTTTAATGATGGGCAAAAAGAATATAAAATTATAAAAGATCAAGGATTTTTAATCTGTCCCGGTAAAATAACCTATTATGAGGCTGACAATGATAATCCCTGGAGTTATATGTGGGTGGGATTTCATGGTGTAAAAGCAAAACAATATTTAAAAAAAGCAAATCTATCTTTCAGTAATCCTATTTTCAATACAAAAAAAAGCAAACGATTACTAAATTCTTTACATGAAATGATTGATGTTGCAAAAGAAAATGATAAAGAGGCTCGTTTAATCGGTTTGTTATATATTTTTTTGTCATATTTGATAGAAATAAATGATAATAATTCTTCAGGAAATAATAAAGTTAGAAAAAAAGAATATATTAATAGGGCTCTGGATTATATAAGTAAAAACTATTCTCATCAGATAAGTGTCGATGATATAGCCAGTTATCTGGGATTACATAGAAGCTATTTTTATACTCTGTTTAAAAATGAAATACAACAGTCCCCACAGGAGTATTTAATAAATTATAGAATTAATAAAGCATGTGAACTGCTGGAAAAAACAGACCTTACCATTGGTAATATTTCAAGATCAGTGGGATATGAAGATCCACTGGCTTTTTCAAAAATTTTCAAGAAGAAAAAAGATGTAGCACCCAGTGAATATCGCAAATAAAAATTCGACAAATATCGGGAGGTACCTGGCACCTGTCGGGTTTTGTCGTAAAAATGGTGAATGAGATGAAACAAAATAATAAAATCATAGTAATTTTAATTCCCGGTGTTTTTGTTTTATCATTTGCCGGAATACTTGTAGAAGTAACTAAAGCACCATCTTTGATTATTGCTTTTTACAGG
>PWOK01000216.1 GCA_003557445.1 Halanaerobiaceae bacterium | reverse complement strand
TTGTTGCTGAAGAAGCTGATACTTCAGTTCTTATGTTACGTAAATCTAAAAATAAATCTGGTGGTGAAGGATTTAACGAAAAAGCAAAAGATATAGAAAAAAGCCCTTCTAAATTTTAAATTGAAAATCTAATTGAATATATAAAAAATTCATGCTATAATTAAATATTAAATAACTGTAAGATAATTCTGGTTTAAATACAGCTTTTTTCAGGGAGGATTTAATATGAAACAGTTTGTGGTAATTGGTCTTGGTCGTTTTGGGTCAAGTGTTGCCAGAAGTTTAAGCAATAATGGTCATAATGTTCTGGCTATAGATATCGATCCAGACAGAGTAGAAAATATTGTAGATGAAGTTACTCATGCAGTTGAAGCTGATTCAACTGATGAAGATGCTTTAAATACACTTGGTGTTAGAAATTTTGATGTTGCAGTTGTCAGTATAGGTGATAATATAAGATCAAGTATCCTTACAACTTTACTTTTAAAAGAGATGGATATTCCCTATGTAGTTGTAAAAGCACAGGATGATTTACATGGAAAGGTATTAACTAAAGTTGGTGCTGATAGAGTAGTTTACCCGGAAAGAGATATGGGTGAACGCATTGCACATAATCTTGTTTCAACCAATGTTCTTGATTATATAGAATTTGCACCTGATTATAGTGTGGTAGAAATAATAGCAACTTCCAATATGGTTGGAAAATCACTGGGTGAACTAGAATTAAGAACAAAATTTGATGTAAATGTTATGGCTATAAAAAGGGGAGAACATTTAAATATGAGTCCTGGGGCAGAAGATAAAATACTGGAAGATGATATTTTAATAGTTATGGGTAAAAATGATAATTTAGAGAAAGTTGAAAACTTTTAAATAGGAGGAAGGTCATTGGTTTTAAACAAAGTAAAACAATGGAATGAATTAACCCCTGCCCAGTTTCTGGCTCTGGGTTATTTTACTGTAATCATAATTGGAACTATTTTGTTAATGTTACCAATCTCCACTCCTGGAAGGACAGGGCTTAATATTATAGATGCTTTATTTACAGCAACTTCTGCCACCTGTGTTACTGGTTTAATTGTTGTTAACACCAGTACTGCTTTTACAGTTTTTGGACAGATTGTTATTTTAGTTTTAATACAGATTGGTGGTCTTGGTTTGATGACAATGTCAACAATGGTGGCTTTTATTTTAGGTAAAAAAATTGGCCTCAAAAGAAGACTTATTATTCAGGAAGATTTGAATCAGTTTAAAATATCAGGAGTTGTTCGACTTGTCAGATATGTACTTGGATTTACTTTGATTATTCAGGCTACAGGTGCCTTATTAATGTTTTTAAGACTTATTAGAGATTATGATTTTCTGGAAAGTATTTATTTATCTATTTTTCATGCTATTTCAGCTTTTAATAATGCTGGTTTTGATATTTTTGGCAATAGTCTGGAAAATTTCACTGGTGATTTTAGTATTAATTTTATTGTTATTGCCTTAATAATACTTGGAGGACTTGGATTCGGAGTTTTAGTAGAATTATATAATGGAAGAGGTTTTAAACATTTAAGTTTACATAGTAAAATAGTTATAATGGTTACTATAGTTTTACTTATAATTGGTTTTATTGTTATTTTTGCTCTAGAATATAATAATAATCAAACTATGGGAGAACTAACACCTGGAGAAACAACAATTGCTTCATTTTTTCTATCTGTCACTCCTCGTACAGCAGGATTTAATACTGTACCAACCGGAAATTTAAGACATTCAACAATGTTTTTTATAATTATATTAATGTTTATCGGTGCTTCCCCTGGCTCAACAGGTGGAGGTATTAAAACAACTACTTTTGGTGTTATGTTAATTACTCTTGTAAATATGATAAGAGGAAAAAATGATCTGGAGATTTTTGAAAGGCGTCTGGAAAAAAATATTGTTACAAAGGCTTTATGTATTGCAATGCTGGCAGCTGCTCTCATTATCTCTGCCACTATAATATTATCAGTTACTGAAGATGCTGAATTTATGTCTGTTTTTTTTGAAACTGTTTCTGCTTTTGGTACTGTAGGTTTATCAGCTGGTATAACTTCTGAATTATCGATGATTGGCAGGATTATTATTACAATTACCATGTTTGCCGGCAGGGTAGGTCCTCTAACAATAGCTGCAGCTTTTGCTGAAAGAGAAATTAAAGGTAAATATCATTATCCCAGTGAAAAAGTAATGGTTGGTTAATAGTTTTATTTATGGAGGATAAAAGAATGCATATAATCAATGAAAAAAAATGGTACAGGGCAATTAATAACCGTAAATCAAGAAGAAGATATTTGCGTAAACAGGTTGACAAAAAACTTATCAATTATTTAAATTCTTTTATTGAGCAGTTAAATAATGTTTTTAAATCAACAAGAATAGTTCTGGTTAATGATTCAGATTATATATTCAAGGGTATTATCGGTAAAATAGGTAAAATTAAAGGTGCTAAAACCTATGCGGTATTTATTGCTGATATAGATGATGAAAATGTTAAAGAAAAAATCGGTTATACAGGAGAGGCTTTTATTCTGGAAGCAACTTCGTTAGGGTTAGGAACCTGCTGGGTTGCAGGAACATATAAACCAGAAATAGTTAAAAAATATGTTGATTTAAAGAAAAGTGAAAAAATAGCTGCAGTAACACCTGTTGGTTATAGTGAAGAAAATAAATCTTTAGAAGAAATCATTATGTCTAAAATTATTTCCAGTCATAAAAGAAAAAAACTTGATAAAATTTGTTCAGGTGGTTTTAAAGAAGACTGGCCTCAGTGGATTAAAACTGCTATTAAATGTGCTAGACTTGCCCCTTCTGCTTTAAATAAGCAACCATGGAGATTTGAAGTTGAAGATGATTCCATCACTGTATCAATAGATGAAATTGATCCTTATAGAAATATTCCTAAAAGATTGGACTGTGGGATTGCCATGCTTCATCTGGAAGTTGGTGCTTCCCATGAAGGTGTCAGGGGAGAATGGGAGTTTATGAAACCACCTTTTGTGGCCTCTTTTAAAAAAATATAATAATAAAGAAATTTTAATCAAAATTTAATCTAATTCTAAAGATTATTTAATAATCATATGGTATAGTTTTATATGTAAAGAGGTAAGTCACCTCTTTTAATAGAATAAGAAGCTGGTTCTCCCTGCTACCAGCTGAAAGCCCTAAATGGGCAATTATTCCCCTTAGTATTTTTTGATCCAGTTTTCCGGTGTGCCCGGAGACTGGATTTTTTTTTGATAAAACCATGTGAATATTATGAAACTTGACAAAAACTACAAAATCTATTATTATAATAGTAATTATTCTCAACTAATTTCTTAGAAAAGGGGTTAAAAATGAATAAAAACATTTTGATTGGAGGAGAAGCCGGTCAGGGTTTAAAAACAATTTCTGTAATACTGGGAAAGACATTGTTTAGAATGGGTTACAATATTTTTAGTTCTAAAGACTATATGTCTAGAATCAGGGGAGGTCATAATTTTATAAAAATAAGGTTTGGTACTGATGAAATTAGTGGACCTGTAGATAAAATTGATATACTGGTTGCTCTAAATCCAGAAACAGTAGAAATACATAAAGACAATCTGGCTGATGATGGAGTTATAATTGTTGATCAGGATCTTGATACAGAAAAAAACCTGTTATACCTCCCTGCATCTAAAATTGCTTCTGAGATTAACAAAAAAGCTTTAAATACTGTATATGCTGGAGCAGTTTTGAAGGTTTTAGGGTTAAAATTAGAAGAGAGTGAAAATATAATAAAAGAATATTTTTCCGGAAAAGAAAAAATAATTAATGATAATTTTAAGTTACTTAAAAAAGGTTATCAGAAAGCTGATACCAGGTTTTCAGTACCTGAAGGTAAAAAACAAAATGATATATACCTGGATGGTAATAAAGCTGTTGGACTGGGAGCATTAACCGCAGGACTTAAATTTTATACAGCCTATCCCATGTCACCTTCAACTTCTATTATGAATTATATTGCAGGTAAACAAAAAGAACTGGGAATTGTTGTTGAACAGGCTGAAGATGAAATTGCAGCTATCAATATGGCTTTAGGGGCATCATATGGTGGAGTTAGAGCTATGACCGCTACTTCTGGTGGAGGGCTGGCCCTTATGGCTGAAGCAGTTGGTCTGTCTGGAATAACAGAAACACCACTTGTAATTGCTGATGTACAACGTCCTGGACCTGCTACAGGTTTACCCACCAGGACCGAACAGGGTGATTTATTATTTACCATAAATATTGCTCAGGGAGAATTTCCTCTGATGGTTATTGCTCCTGTTGATCATGAAAATGCCTTTTATCAAACAGTAAGAGCCTTTAAGATGGCAGATAAATACCAAATCCCTGTAATTTTATTAAGTGATCAATTTCTTGCAGATTCAGCCAGAAATATAAAAGAAGTTGATCTGGAGGGGGTAGACATAAATCAGTATTTAGTTTCCTCTCAGGATTATCAAAATAAACCTTATTTTAGATATGAAAATAATGATAATGGAATTTCACCAAGGGCTTATCCCGGTCAATTAAAGGATAAAACAGTACTTGTAGATAGTGATGAACATGATCAAAAAGGTCATATAATTGAAGATGCTGAAACCAGAATTAAAATGGTTGAGAAAAGAAATAAAAAACTTGAAAAATTAATTAAAGAAGATCTTAAAGAACCACAATTTTTTGGAGATAATAATTGTGATTATTTACTTATTGGCTGGGGCTCAACAAAAGGACCTATACTGGAAGCACTAAAATATTTAAATAGCGAAGAAATTAAGACCGGTTTTCTTGCCTTTAGTGATATCTGGCCTTTACCGAAAAAGAAGTTACATGATTTTGCTTCCAGAGATATTGAATCTATAATAATTGAAAATAATTCTACTGCTCAATTTGCCCGTTTAATAAGAAGTGAAACAGGACTGGAAATTAATCATCAGATATTAAAATATAGTGGACGACCTTTTAGTGGCCAGGAAATATTTGAAAGAATTAAAAAAGAGGTGATTAAATAATGAGTAATAATCAAATTCAAATCACTGAAGAAACAACCTGGTGTCCAGGATGTGGTAACTTCCCACTGAGAAAGGCTTTAATGGATGCTTTAAATGATTTAGAACTAAAACAGGAAGAGGTAGTAATGTTTACAGGTATTGGACAGGCGGCAAAAATGCCCCATTATATTAATGTTAATGGATTTAATGGTCTTCATGGTAGATCTTTACCTCCAGCCATTGGTATGAGAGTTGCCAATCATAAAATGAAGGTAATTGTTGAATCTGGTGATGGATGTACTTATGGTGAAGGAGGTAACCATATACTTCATAATATCAGAAGAAATCCGGATATTGTACATCTGGTACATGATAATCAAATATATGGTTTAACTAAAGGACAGGCTTCACCTACAACCGGAAATAAAAATAAAACTGCTGTACAACCTGATGGAGTTACAAGTGAACCTTTTAAACCCGTTCAGTTTGCTCTGGGAATGAAGGCAGGATTTGTTGCCCGGGGATTTGTTGGAGAAATGGAACATCTAAAAGAATTAATCAAAGAAGCATTTAATTACCGTGGTTATGCTTTAATAGATATTCTTCAGCCCTGTGTTTCTTTTAATAAAATAAATACCTTTCAGTGGTATAAAGAAAGGGTTTATAAACTTGATAAAGAATATGACCAGAATGATTATGAACAGGCATTCATAAAAGGACAGGAATGGGGATCGAAAATTCCTATAGGTGTTTTTTATCGTGAGGAAAAAGATATTTTCCTGGATAAGTTTAAACAACTTGAGGAAACTCCCCTGGTTGATAAGGAATATAATAAAGAAAAAATAAACAATTTAACAAAAGATTTTAAATAATAAATATTACTAAAAATAAATAAATATTATTTTAATTCCCCTAAAAGTGCCTCTATTAAAGGAGGTACTTTTTTACTATAATAAACTATAAATCGACAAATAATATTAAATTGTTTTTAAAAGATACAAAAATATTATATAATATTTTTTAAAGATATTATTATAAGTAGAAAGGGGTATTATTTATTATGAACAGAATTTATAAAATATTATTTATTATTTCATTATTTATATTTATGTTATCAGGTTGTACCAATTACATACAACAGCAATTATACTTTACTGATTATCCAGAGAAGGTCTCTCAGGGGGAGTCTTTTGATATTTCCGCTGAATATATTACCAGAGAACCTTCAAAATATGATAAAATTGAAATCTGGTTAACAGTTAAAGAAATTGATAATGAGAATAATCTTTACAGTGAACAAAAAATTATTGAAGATAAAAGTCAACAACTTAATTTTGAAAATATTGTTATATCAGAAATTAATAAAAATGTCTATTTTGAATTAAGATTAATTGCCGAAGGAAGTTATATTAAAAAAATAAATACATTTCATAATCCTTCTCTAACTGCTAACTGGCATGAAAATATCAAAACAAGTTATTTTCTACCGGTAATAGATGGAGAACCACAAAAAGGTACCTGGAATAATTATTTAACAGAAGAAAACCCATTTTATTTTGCCCTGCCCTATAGAGATTTTTTTTATTATGTTGATGGCAGTGAAGAACCAGTAAGAAAAGATTACTATGGAGTTACAGATGTTAAAAATAAATGGATTGAGATTTCATATATAGATAATAATGAGGAAGTGCTAGTCTATGCACAATGGGTTGATGTTGGCCCCTGGAATTATTATGATCCCTATTATGTTTTTGAATATCAAAGACCTTATGCTGAAATAGGTATTGATATGGGATGGTCTTCCTCAGGATACAGGGAAACAAATAAAGCAGGTCTTGATGTCTCACCTGATGTAATGGAATATCTCGGTGAAAAAACCGATCAGGATCTTTTAACCAGGGGATTTATTGATGTTAACTGGAGATTTATAGAAGAAGAGGAAGTACCAGAAGGCCCCTGGAAAGATAAAATTAGTACAACAGCCGGGGATGTAAAAATATTCAATCTGGAAACACAACCTTTAAGAACTATTGAAAAAGAATAGAAAAACCACAAAAAATATTGATGTTGAAACAAGAACTATTGAACCGCCAGATGCAATATTAAATATAAAGGAAAGATAAAGACCAGTAACTGCAGATATTATTCCTATAACTGCAGCTATTAACATCATTGAAAAAAGGTTGTTTACAAGGAGATAGGCTGTGGCTCCAGGGGTGATTAACATGGCAACCACCAGAATGATACCTACTGTTTCTATACTGGAGACTATTGTGATTGTTAATAGTAACATTAAACCATAATGTAATAAAGCTGTATTCATACCCAGAGCCCTGGCCTGAACTGGATCAAAGGTATATAAATGAAATTCTTTATAAAACAGGAAGATAACACTGATTGTAATCATACTGCTGATTAGTGTTAATAATAACTCCTGATTACTGACACCAAGCACATTACCAAACAGAATATGCATTAGATGGGTTGAAGTTGCAATTTGACTTATAATAACTATTCCCAGGGCAAAAGCCCCGGTAAACATAATACCAATTGCTGTATCTTCTTTTATCTTGCTATTTCGTTCAATAAAGCCTATTCCCAGTGTTGTTAATGAACCCGTTAAAATAGCTCCTGTGAAATATGGCCAACCTGCAATATAGGCAATTGCTACTCCGGGTAGTACTGCATGTGATATAGCATCTCCCAGTAAAGACCAGTGTTTTAAAATTACCAGACAGGAAAGTATTCCACAGACACCTCCCACAAGGATTGAACTAAGTAAAGCTCTTTGCATAAAGGAATATTGAAATATTGCTGAAATTGAAGCAGGTAATAAATTAATAAAAAACATTAATAATGAGATCAATATATCAATTAAAAACATTTTACAGAGCTCCTTTTAAATTATTCATTTTTGCAATATCTTCAGGAGAACCAGCTGCAATAACAGTTTTGTTGATCAGGATGGCAATATCAGTATAATTTCTTATTTTTTCAAGATTATGAGTGATCATTAATATTGTTTTACCCTTATTTTTTAATTTTTCTAAAACTTCAAGTATCAATATTTCAGATTTTTTATCTATACCCACGAGGGGTTCATCAAGTAATAAAAGTGAGGCTTTCTGGGCCAGAGCTCTGCCCAAAAAAACCCTTTTTTTCTGTCCCCCTGAGAGTGCTTTTACTGGATTGTTCCTATAAGATAACATATTAACTGCTTTTAATGCTTCTTTTGCAGCCTGTTTATGCTTTTTATCACTCCAGGCTGGAGGATAAAATCTTTTTAACCCTTTCTCTGAACTCATATGACCATATCTACCACCCAGGACTACATTCCACACTGAAATAGGATAATTCCAATCAATTTCCTCCTGTTGGGGGACATAAGCAATATTGTGTTTTTGACATTGTTTATTAATGCTTTCACCAAATATCAAAATATTACCTGATAATGGGCGCTTCTTACCTATCAATAGATAAAAAAATGTAGATTTTCCGGCTCCATTTGGTCCAATAATTGAAATAAAATTTTTGGAAGGTAAGATTAAATTAATATTTTCTAAAACTTTATTATTATTATAAGAAGCGGAAATATTTCTGCTCCATACTGATATAGATTCCTTATTTATCATTGATAATCATCCTTTATTATTCATCACCCATTACATTGACAAGCAAACGGGCATTTGCCTTCATCATCTTTATATAACTTTCAACACCACTACCACTTTTATCAACTGAATCAACATAAAGAGGTCCATAAACTGGAATACCAGTATCCTGGGAAATACTGTTCATATATCTATCTGATCCTGTACTTTCCCAGAATAAACCTGAAGGATTTTCCTGTTTAACTAATTCATATATTTTTTTCATCTGTTGTGGGGTTCCTTCTTCTTCAGTATTGGTACCCCATACTCCATTATGCTTAAAATTATAGGCATCAGTAAAATATATAAAAGCAGCTTCAGTAGTTATTAAAATTCTATTATTTTCTGGAATTGCTGATAATTTTTTTTCTATATCATCATGGAGCTGATAAAGCTTTTCTATATATTGATCAGCATTATTTTTATATTGATCAGCTTTTTCAGGGTTAATTTCCATTAAAACATCCCTGATAACTTCTACATAACTAATTGCCCCAAGGGGATCCATCCATATATGAGGATCTGGATCTCCTGCATAATCTCCAATAATTATCGGAAGACGGGGATAGTTGCTTTTTTCTCCAACTGCTACTACAGGAACATCAGATTTTACAGTTTCTTTTACCTGGTCCATCCACTGTTCCACATTTAAACCATTATAAAAAACAATATTTGCTTCTTCAAGATCAATAAAATTTTCCGGTAGAAGTTCCCACTCATGAATTTCTGCACCAACAGGGCATATAACTCGAACATTATTTTCACCTACAATCTGATTTGTGAAATCTTCCAGGATGGTAAAGGTTGTTACAATTGTCAAATCTTCTGAATCTGTACGGTCAGTAATAGACAAAAGATTATTAAGTAAAAAGATAGACAACAAAATTAATAAGAGTAAAATTAAATAGAAATATTTCTTTTTCATATCCATTTCCCCTTTTTAAAAAATATAATGAGTTTTCCCAACATATTTTTTTATGGTAAAAAACTTTAATATTAAGTTATGCACTAAGTAAATATTTGTGAATTAAAAAATATAATTATTTGATATTTGTTGAAATATTTATTAAAACATAATAAAATAATAAAAAGAGAAAAAATAAATAGGGGGATTTAATATGCTGGACAAATTAAAAAATATATCAATCAGAAAAAAAATAAGAGGTGGCTTTGGGATTATTATAATTATTGTAATAATAATGTCCATTATTTTTTTTCAGACAAGTAATATGGTAGACAGAGCAGTTGATATAGTTAATACTGTTGATAATTTTGTCAGCAGAATTAATGAACTGAGAATAGATATTAGAGAGTTCAGGCTTGATGCTACAGGAACAACACTGGAGGATAGAGAGCAAATAATAGAGGAAATGCGGCAAAATATTGAAGATGTCAGAAATCAAACAGAAAATGAAGAAGTATTACAGGAATTTAATTTACTTGAAGATAATTTTAATCAATATATTGAACATTTAGATAGTTTAATATCATTACAGTTAAATCGTGATGGATACCGTGATAATTTTACTTATCATGAACGACAATTACATACAACTGTTAATCAATTAATACATAGACAGGAAGAATTAATATCTAACCTTGAAGATAATATTCAAATAGATATAAATATATCTGAAATTAATAATTTAATCAACAATTTTAAATTACATATGTTTGCAATGGGTACAGAAGAAAGAAATTTTATTTTAAATCTAAATGATGATCAACTCAGAGAAGAAACAATTCAAAATACCAGGACTAATTTTTCTGATATGTATTTTTTAATTGATGAAATGGAAAATAATTTTGTAGAAGAAGATGATCTGAATATTATTAATAATATAAGAAATGCTACAGAGCGTACAGAAGAATCTTTTAATGGCCTTGTTGATATTGAAAATCAGGCCAATGAAATAGAAGAAAGAATGATGGCTTCTGGAAATCAACTTGTTAATCATATAGAAGAATTGCAATCTTTTTATACAGCTCAATTACAGCAGACACGTTCTTCTTCAAATATAATAATGATAATTGCAGTTATAATAGCAATATCTCTTTCTTTAATTATTTCATATTTCCTGGCCAAAAATATTACTGATCCTGTGTTTGAACTAGTTGAAGCAGCTCAAAAAGGAAGTCAGGGAGATTTAACTACTAAAATTAATCTTGAACAAAATGATGAACTTGGTGTTCTGGCTGAAGCTCTTAATAATATGATTAACAGGCTTAAACAAATTGCAATTCAGGTCAAAGAATCAGCTGTAAAAACTTCTTCAACAAGCAAAAATCTTTCCACATCTGCTCAGGAAACTTCTGTTTCAATTGAAAATGTGGCTGCAACAAGTGAAGAAATGGCTTCAGCTTCACAGGAAGTAGCGGCATCAATTGAAGCTCTTTCTACAAATGCGCAAAAACTGGGCAAAATGGCTAATGATATGAATCAATCTGCTCAGGAAGCTAATAGACTGGCCCAAAATGGTATTGATAAAATTGAAAATGTTGATTCTGAAATGAAAGAAATAATTGAATCATCACAGAATGCAAAAGATGAAGTTAATCAATTAAATCAGGCCTTTAAACAGATAAATGAGATAGTTAATGTAATATCAGAAATAGCTGAACAGACCAATCTACTTGCTTTAAATGCTGCCATTGAAGCTGCAAGGGCAGGAGAAAAAGGTCGAGGTTTTGCGGTGGTTGCTGATGAAATTAGAGAACTGGCTGAAGAAACACAATCATCGACCGAAGATATTAATAAGATAGTTAAGGAATTAAATAATCAGATGAATGAAACTGTTAATATTATTGAAAATAATAACAAAAATATTGATGAGGCTTCCAGTACAGTATTTAAAACCGGGGAAAGTTTTCAAGAAATTGCCCAATATGTTAATAATGTTGTCAAACAAATCGAAAGTGTTACAGGTTCTATAGAACAGATATCTGCCAGTAGTGAAGAAATTTCATCTGTTAGTGAAGAACAGTCAGCCAGTAGTGAAGAAATTTCTGCTTCTGTAGAAGAACAGACCTCAGCAATTAAACAGATTGCTAATTCTGCAGAACAAATGGCAATTATGGCAGATAACTTGAGAGAGCAGATAGATAAATTCAAGGTTGATTAATTTAAATAAAAGGGGTTAAAATAATGTTAAGAGAAATCGAATTAATTTTAAGTGAAGATAAAACAGAACCTGTAAAAAAAATTCTCTCTGAATTTGATATTATTGATAAAGTAAAATTATCAATTCAGGATAATATGGTTTTATGGAAAATTATTGTTACTGCAGAAGTTAGCAGTGGTATTATGGATGTTCTGGAAAAAAAATTATCTTTTTCTGCTAATTTTCGCCTCAATTTGAGACAAATAGAAGCATATTTACCTCTAAATGAAGAAGAAAATGATAAAAAATCAAAAGAAGACAAACTAAAAGAAAAAACATTAGAAGAAGCCAAAAAGACTACATCTGCTTTAAGTAGAATGGAATTATATACTGATATAAAAACAGCTTCAACTTTAAGTCATCCCTATTTAATGCTTAGTTTTCTTTCTGCTGTTGTTGCTGCAGCAGGTTTAATTCAAAACAATGTAGCAGTAATTATAGGAGCAATGGTTATTGCTCCTTTACTGGGCCCCAATATGGGAATGGCTCTGGCTGCTACCCTTGGTGATTACAAACTGGCCAAAGAAGCTATTATAACAAATTTTACAGGTATTTTCCTTTCCCTGATAGTCTCGGTTATAATTGGCTGGATTGTTCCTATATCATCCTGGAGTTCGGAAATAATAAGTAGAACTTCAGTAGGCTGGGGAGATATTGCCCTGGCTCTGGCAGCTGGTGCTGCCGGTAGTCTTGCTTTTTCCACAGGAATATCAGGAGCAGTAATTGGAGTTATGATTGCTGTTGCCCTTGTACCTCCTTTAATCGCAGGTGGTTTATTACTGGGGGCTGGAGAATATACTCTGGCAGTGGGAGCTATTCTACTATTTGCCTGTAATATTATCTCAATCAATCTTTCGGCAATTATTACTTTTACTATTCAGGGTTTAAAACCACTTAACTGGTGGGAAAAACCAAAAGCAGAAAGATCTCTAAGAATTAGCTATATTATCTGGATTACTATGTTAATAATATTAATCTATATTATTTATATATCTTAAAATTCTTATTATTATTTAAAAATAAAATATAGAAGGAGGAATATTTTTTATGAATAAATTATCTAAGAAACTTAATAAAAAATTTAAAGCAATTATATTTGACTGGGATGGAACTGCTGTAAAAAATAGAAATGTTCCGGTAGATGATTTACTTCCCAGACTGGAAACTTTATTAGAAAAAAATGTTAAACTGATTATTATTACAGGTACCAATTTTGATAATGTAGATGTTCAGTTTTGTCAGAAAGTAAAACCAGAACTTAAAAAGAATTTATATGTTTGTGTTAACCGGGGTTCTGAGGTTTATGGATTTAATAAAAATGGTAAAATAGAAGTCTTACATAAAAGAACTGCAACACCTGAAGAAAATAAAGTAATGGATGAAATTTCAGGATGGATTGTTGATCTTTTAAGAAGAGAATATGACCTGCATACCAGAGTAGTATATAACCGATATAATAGAAGAAAACTGGATTTGATACCAGAATGGGAAAAACCGGGTAAAGATGAGATAGATAAATTACTGGAAAAAGTTGAAGATAAATTAAAAAAACATAAAATTGAGGGAGGAATACAGCAAATCATTGATATGGTTTATAATAAAGCTGCTGAATCCGGAATTGATTTGAAAATTACCACTGATGTTAAACATATTGAATATGGGTTAACAAACAAAGAAGCTTCAATAGATTATGCAATAAATGAAATATGTGAAAAATATAATATTTCAAATGACGAAATTATTATTTTAGGAGATGAATTTGGTCATATTGGTGGATTTGAAGGTAGTGATTATAAAATGTATTC
>PWOK01000253.1 GCA_003557445.1 Halanaerobiaceae bacterium | reverse complement strand
TCTAATAATTGACCCGGATGTAAAAAAGAATATTCAAAAAAGATTAAATGGAGTAAGGCGATTAACCGCAATTGTTGGCAGCACAGGTGTTCCTTTACCAGGCCTAAATGCTGCTTTAGATAATATTAACAGTTTGAGTTCAAGGCATTTACCGGCAAATATAATTCAGGCTCAAAGAGATTACTTTGGAGCTCATACCTATCAAAGAATAGATAAAGAAGGTTTTTTCCATACCGAATGGTAAAAGTATCAGGTAAGAGTGAGTGTCAGTTACTTTCCGGTTTTTGTCGGAAACATTCGACATATACCGACAGGTGCCAGACACCTCCCGGTTTTTGTCGAAATATTTTTTGAGAGGAGTGAAAATATATGCTATTTGAAAAAATAGAATCTGAAGGTCTGGCTCATTATTCATATATAATTGGGGATGAGAATGAAGCTGTGGTAATTGATCCCCGCAGGGATATAGAGGTTTATTTAAAGAAAGCAGTTCATAAAGGTTATAAGATTAAAACTGTTCTGGAAACACATCGAAATGAGGATTATTTAATTGGCTCTTTAGAATTAAAGAAGAAAACTGGTGCTGATATATGGCATGCAGATGATTATCTTGATTATCAATATGGAAATCCGGTTAAAGATAAACAGATATTTAAAATAGGTTCTTTGAAAATTGAAGCCTTACATACACCAGGTCATACCCCGGGTTCTTTTAGTTATGTATTATATGGATATGAAGGTCAGCCCTGGATGGTTTTTACCGGAGATGCTCTTTTTGCCGGTGATGTAGGCCGGGTTGATTTCCTGGGGAAAGAAAATCTAACTAAAACTGCAGGTCAATTATATGACTCAATATATGAAAAAATATTACCTCTGGGAGATGAAGTTATATTATGTCCTGCTCATGGAGCAGGATCTGTCTGTGCCAGTGGTATTGCACAGCGTAACAGGACTACAATTGGTATTGAAAAAAAGTTAAATCCCAGATTACAATATGAAAACAGAGAAGAATTTATAAAGAAAGTGGGGAAAATGTTGGAATACCCCCCATATTTCAAAGAGATGGAAGAATACAATTTGAAAGGGGCAGAATCTCTGGATTTATATCAAAAGCCTGTACCTCTTTCAGCTTCAGAATTTGCTGATATTCTTAAGGATCAGGAACCTATTATTATAGATACAAGAAGTGAATTAAGTTATGCATCAGCACATATTCCTGGTTCCTTTTCAATATGGGAGCAGGGATTACCAGCTTTTGCTGGCTGGTTGATATCGGTGGAAAAACCTGTATTAATTGTTAATGAAGGTGATTATCCGGATAACGCTATTAAATATCTTTATAGAATAGGTATAGATAATATTAAAGGTTATCTTGCAGGCGGAATCATAAACTGGCATATGGCCGGTAAAAAAACTGATTCAATTAAGACAATAACTGTTGATAAACTCTGTTCTATCATTGATCAATCAAATGATTACTGTATTCTTGATGTCCGCTCAAGTGATGAGATTAAAGATGAAGGGGAAATTCAGGATGCAATAAATATTCATCTTACTCAACTGAAAAATAATTTTACTGATTTACCACAGACAAAAGAAATATATATTTTCTGTGGTAGTGGCTTAAGATCTATGACTGCAGCCAGTATATTAAAAAGAAATAAATTCGATAATATTACTGTTGTCCTGGGAGGTCTGGAAGGCTGGTCTTCAACAAGTTGTCCTGTAGTCTGAAATTATTGAGATATACTTGCGACAAAAACCGACAGGTGCCAGACACCTCCCGGAATTTGTCGAAAAAGCAGATTTGTATAAGGAGAGTGAGGAGAATGGATAAATGTGATGAATTCGTTAAGATTTATAATGAAATACATGAGTATATGAAAGATATTATGAATATTGACAATCATCGCAGTTTTACCAGACTAATTAGAGAAACTAAAAACAGTAATTATATAATTAAGAACTATGAAGACTATCTTTTAAAGTTTTCTCAGCTTAGAAATATTATAGTCCATGAGAATGAAGTTGTTGCTATACCCAATGATTTTTCTTTTGAGTTGATAAAAAATATTAGAGATAAATTACTGGATCCTCCCCGGGTTTTTCCTTTGTTTAAAAAGAAGGTGATTACTTACAATCAGGAGGAATCAATAATCAGAGCCATAAAAATTATGAATGAAAAATCATTTTCCAAATTACCACTGGTTGATGATAATAATCATTTTACGGGTTTACTGACCAATAATTCAATTTTGAAATGGATGGGTGATTTAATAAATAATAAAGGTAGTCTGGTTATTGATGATATACCCGCAAAGAATTTACTTCAATACAGTGATAAAAACAATATCTATTCTTTTATAGCCAAAGATACGAAATTGATTGAAGTAGTAAAAGAGGATGAAAAAATCCACAAAACAGGGAAAAGAATGATTGCTTTTTTGATAACAGATGATGGAACTAAAGAAAAAGAGATTACTGGAATTATAACTAACAGGGATATGGCAGTTATTTACCGTGAACTTGACCTTTAAAAAGCTTTAATAATAAGTTTGATATTAGTCTTAACAGCAGCTTTTGTTGAGGCTGTTTCACTTAGAGGAGTAGATACCCTTACATGGTAACTCTTGTTTCCATTTTATTAGAATATATATTAATATGAAAGATAATACTTCTATTATAAATGGGGTGAAGAAAAGTGAATTATTTCAATGATATTAGTTCTGCAGAATTAAAAAACAAGAAAGGAAAGACTTTAAAGGCAGCCTGGATAATTAGCCTTGGTGCTCCACTGGGAACAGCAGTTGCTTATTATTTTGGTGGAACTAATATTCTTCTGGCTGATTTTTTTCGTAGATCAGGTGAACTACTGGCTCTTTTTCTGGCCTGGTATGTTTTCAAAAAGGTAGAAAGTGGAGAAAATCAGAATTTTAATTATGGATACCATAGACTTGAAGATATGTCATCTTTTTTTGTGGGAATAATAATGATTTTTTCTTTTATGATTGTTTTTTATAATTCTATTAATAGACTGATTAATCCCTCACCTTCAGGTTGGCTGGTTCCCGGACTTGTCATAGCCAGTATGGGGTTCATTGTAAATGGTTGGTTCTGGCAGAGAAATTATCGTTTGAATATAAGGGAATCTACACCGGTTTTTGAAGCACAATGGAGACTTTACAGGATTAAAACTTTAATTGATTTCTTTGTTGTATTAACTCTTTCCCTTGATTTAATATTGAGAAATAACATGATTTCTATTTATATTGATTTTTTTGCTTCACTTATTATAGCCGGATTTCTTTTAATATCAGGTTTCAATATTGTCAGAACATCGATTAGAGCTCTTGTTGATAGGACTCCAGTTGATATAAATGAGATTCAAAAAAAACTAAAATCTTTTACTAATGAAAATATAAATATTAAAAAAATACGCTGTAGAAAAGCTGGAGGGCATATTTTTATTGATGTTTTAGTCGAAAGTAAACCTGAAAAAAACATTAAAGAAATAAATGATATTAAAAAAAATATGAAAGAAAAATTAAAAGAAAACTATC
>PWOK01000127.1 GCA_003557445.1 Halanaerobiaceae bacterium | reverse complement strand
TTAATAATAATAGTAATATCAAAAGGTTTTTCTTCTTCTTTATCTCCAGGTTCTGCAAGTATTACACTACTATTATTAATATTAATTTCTGGTAATGGTTGATCATCTAATTCTAATGTTATAGTTACTGCCTCTGCGGGCATAACAAAAGAATAATTTTCTCCAGCAGTAATTTCCGTCACTGAAATTATATTATCATCAACACCCTTAACTACTATTGACTTAAAATATTTATCTTCCTGAATTTCATCTATAAATATATTTACATTTTGATTTTCTGCTGCCTCATTTTCCGGTACAGTAGTTACAACTGCAGAACCACCAATAACGTCATCTATAGTAATTGAATAATTTTGAACAGGTTCTATTGACTCTGTCTTAATTGATACAGGATTATATCCTTCTCCTGAATATCTGACAAAATAAACTCCTTCCCAGTTACCACTAATAGGTTCCAGATAAAATTCATAGTTTTCATTGGGAAAAACAAAATCCAGCATATTGCCAGCTTCATCAAATAAGGTAAAATCTTCTTTTACAGCACTTTCAAGATAATCATTTGTTTGGTGATTATAAAGTTGAAGATCTATTGAGTATTGATCAGCCCAAATAACTTCAAGATCAAGATTATTATCATCACCTGTGGCAAATGTAAACAACTCACTTTCCATAATAACTGTAGAATCCACTGAACTATCTGAAAATAATCTCAGAATATACTGATCATTATTTATTTCAATGTAATCTCCCAGATTTACCAGTGTAATTGAATTAGAGGTTTCTTTCAGCAACCCATAATTTATTCTCTCAGAATTTTGAAAAACTCCCATAAAATATGTTTTCGAGCCAATAATAATTGAATCCAGAATTTCCTTATCCATTGATATGGCTTCTATATCATCAGAAAAACTAATTTTCACTGTATCCACAGTTGTTTCAATGCTTTCAATTAAATCTATTCCATCATCTATATCATTAAAATCATCTAAAAAACCATTATCACAACCAGCCATTAATATAATCATCAATAACATTATTAATAATAAAAATCTTTTCATATATTTTTTCACCCCCATATTATTGTTTTGCTAATAAAAGTATATACTCTTTTTAATATAATTCATATTACCCATTAGTAGTACTTTTTTAGTACCACTTCCATCAGCCCAGTACTTTTTTTTTGACAAAAACCGACAGGTGCCAGGTACCTCCCGGTATTTGTCGAAATTTATGGAGGTATAATCAAATAAATAAAGCCTCCACCTTTAGTAAAGGTGGAGGCCCTATTCCTGTAAAATATTCATCTATTAATTTTGTTTTTTATTCTTCCCAGATTGTTTTACTAATTTCACCAGGTATAGCTAAGTTTTCAGGCACATCAGTATTTTGCCATTCTTCAAATTGTATTTCTTCCCCATTTACAGTAATATTGGTAAATTTGGCCGTATTTAGCACTTCTGCATCAGTACTGCAAACAGCCATTCCTATATATATTTTTTCATCCAGATCAATTTCAATATTTCCTACCTCTTCCCATTCCTCACCATCAAGAGAATGATAGGCTGTAATCAAATTACCTTCACGTTTTAGTCTCATCCAGTCAGGTCTTGAACTAATAACTCCAGCTCCTGTGGCTTCATTTCCACTACCTTTTTCCTGCTGGAAATGAATCTCATAGGTATCAATTGCCATATAATGCAAAAAGGATACATGAGGATCTTCTGCTTCAAGGCCATCTCTGAGCATAAGTCCAGATCTATTCCAGGCAATTTCTAATCCTGATAAATCTTCATGATAGACAAAACGAGCAATTATATCTGCATCTCCTTCTAGTTCAACATAGGCAAAGTGAAATTCAATATTCTCCTGCCAGAGATCTGCTCCAGCTCCTCTGACTTCAATAGCTTCTATAGCTGAATTATCAGCATCTATTTCATCTGCAACAACCAAATCACCTGTAAAGACTAAACTAAGGACAACTAATAAGGAAATAAGCAATAATAATCTTTTTTTCATAAAAACCCTCCTTTTATTTTTGGTATTTTTTTCTGATTTTTAAATGAGTTTTATCTCCTCCCTTTTTTAACTTTTTATACTAATTTTTTATTTGTATCCCAGCATAATTATGATTATTTCAATTATAAATTATAAGTAATATTTAACTCTCTATTTATATATTTGGACAAAACTATTTTTTTTCCTTTAAATTTTTTCTTTTAGTTTTTGCAGGAAAATACATTCATCTATAGAATTTTTTATAAGAGGGAGAGATGATAATGACTGATTTCTATAATGATTTTAATGAAATGATAGATCGTAAAACCTCTAATTCTACAAAATGGAAAGACTGTGAGCAAAACACACTGGCCATGGGACTGGCAGATATGGATTTTAAAAGCCCTGACTGTCTCAGGAATGCTCTGAAAAAACAGGTGGAACACGGTATTTTTGGTTATACTGGTGAAGATAATGACTATTATCAGAGTATAATTAACTGGTTAAACAAAAATCACAACTGGAAGATAAAAAAAGAATGGATACAGATAAGTCCCGGTATTCTCTCCGGTCTTGGTTTTCTGATTAACAGTTTAACAGATCCCGGGGATGAAATAATAATTCAGACTCCGGTCTATTTTTGTTTTTTTTCTATAATTAGAAAAAACGAGCGCCAGATTGTTACCAATCCCTTAAAATTAAAAAATGGCCATTATACTATGGATTATAATGACCTCAAACAAAAAATATCTTCAAATACAAAAATGCTGTTTTTATGTAATCCCCACAATCCGGTTGGCAGGGTCTGGAAAAAAGAAGAGTTGAAAAAACTGGGCCAGCTCTGTCTGGAAAACAATATCATCATAATCTCAGATGAAATACATAGTGATTTGATTTATCCCCGGGCAACTCATATACCCTTTTCTCTGCTGGGAGATGAGTTTGCCAGAAATTCTGCAGTTTGCATTTCACCAAGTAAAACATTCAACTTTCCAGGACTACAACCGGGAAATATTATTATTCCTGATCAAAGACTGCGAGAAGAATATCAATCTATAAGAGAAAAATATGATTTTGACCATCTTAATACAGCAGCTATTGAGGCAACCAAAACAGTATATAAGGAAGGTGAACAATGGTTAAGGGCATTACTTGAATATTTAGAAGACAATCTACAGTTTTTAAAAAGTTTTACAGCTGAAAAAATCCCCCGGCTTAATGTGATCGAACCGGAGGGAACTTTTCTTGTCTGGCTGGATTTCCGCAATTATAACATATCCAGCAGAAAGTTGTCTTTTTTGTTAAAAGAAAAAGCTGGATTAATATTAACACCAGGTCATGTTTTTGGAAAAGCAGGAGAAGGATTTCAAAGAATAAATATTGCCTGCCCCCGGGCCAGACTAAAAGAAGGCCTGCAAAGATTAGCTGATTTTATGAAAACTATTTAATGTCTTAAAAGATAACATGTTTCAAAATCATAAATATTGTTGTTGCAATTAATGAGCTCATAACAGATAAATAAAAAGCCTGCTTTTTATTTGATACATTAGCACCCATACCCCAGATGTTTT
>PWOK01000310.1 GCA_003557445.1 Halanaerobiaceae bacterium | reverse complement strand
TATAATCGGACCAGTCCCGTTCACCAAAATGCCAGACATTCCAGGAGCCCATACTGGTTCCAAAACCCCCTTCAAATACTCCCCACCAATTTATATGACGTGTCCTATTAATATTTTCTCCAAAATAATCATCATACATTGGCTCCAGATCCAGTGTCGGTTTTGATCCATCCTTTTTCAGACAACTTAATATCATACCTTCCTGTGCATCCTCACGGTGGCTTGACTGAATAGAATTAAATGTCATCCAGGGTGCTGAACGAAGTTGAGAGACCTGAGCTGTGGTATTTGAACCAACAATATGATAGGTCATACACATTTTATCATAATCTTCTTCTCCCAGAACACCTACTGATAAACCACGGGCCAGGTTATGATATATATCATAGCTTTCATCATGATAATTTCTATAATCCAGATACATATCCCCTCCCATACACCAGATTATTTTTTTATTATAATTCCTGTATCTATTCCCCAGAAATAATCCATATTCATAGGTTTTATCCTTACTGATCAAAGGTTGTTCATGAACATGTTTACGCCAGAGAGGAAGAGCACAGACATACATACCCCGTTTAATTACTCCTTTAATAAAAAAATCGGCATAATCCCAGTAATCATTATAATCTCCTGGCTTAACCAGAGGTCTGGTAGCATCCCACTTATTTTCAAAAGGCCAGTTTCCATAATTATCTGGCCCAGGATCATGACCAATAAGGATAACCTGTATTACTGTAAAACCCTGTTTGCTGCGATAATCCAGATATGTATCCATTTCCTCTTTATTAAGTTCTTTTATAGCAGACCAGGCTGTATCTCCCAACCAGATAAAAGGCTTTCCTGTATCACGTTTAATCAGATGACGTCTATCAGATGCTACTGTTAAATTTGAAATATTGTTTTTTTTATTATTCCTCATTACTATTCTCCTTTATATACTATAATTTTTATTTAACATTTATATTTTCTATTGATGTACCATTAATAGTTGCCCTGGTTTTTTTATAGGTATTTTCAGATTCCTGTGGTTTTAGAACTGAACTAATTTTTAATTGCTGCTGTTGATTATTCCATATTCCTGTAAGTTGTTTCTGATCTTTATGTACTTCAATTTTTGATATATTTCTTTCATCTTTTTCTTTTTGCAGACTAATGGCAACCATAATAACAGCTTCCTGCAAAAGTTTAAATTTTATCTTTTTATCTTTACCATTGTATAAAACTATATCAATAAAAATTTTTTCTCCTTCTTTACTAACTTCATATAATATATCATTATCCCCAAAAGAACAGTATGGAGTATTAATCATTAAATTTAATTTGTCAAAATTAAAACTGATTTTTTGTTCTGATACCCATTTATTATTTATGGATATATCTTTTATATTTCCTCCTAATTCTAATCTCAATCTAAGATCCTTTGCTATAATTGTTCCATCTTCTATTTTATCCAGATTTATATGTTTATCTCCTCCATCAGTAACAAAATTAATAATTGAAAGTATTTTACCCTTATTTTGAACTGAATGAATTACTGCAGATGAATAATCATAATTATCATGTAAAAAGCGAACATGTAAATAACTCTGATGATTATAGTTACCCCAGTAAGCAATTACAGCTCTTCTTTGATTCCAGAGATCAGATTGAAAAAAAGAACCGAGTGTAAATTCTGATACCATATAAGAGGTAGCTATTTTTGTTCTTTCATCTTTTTTCCCTTTGTAATACTTTTCTCTAAAGTAGCGTTCACAGTCTATTTCTCTAAAATAATCAATAAATCTTTCCGGACACTTATATTTAATTAAATTAAGTGCTGTAGCTTCATTTACCTCTTTTTCTGAAAGTAATTTAATTTTCCCATTTGTTGCTGACTGAATTAAGGGCCAATGTTTTTTATCCAGAGTTCTATAACATCTTGAATGTGGACCTGACCAAAGACCGGTAGATGGATGAAAATGAATAGCTATACTCTTCCAGGTAATATTATATAATTCTTTAATTAGATTAAGACATTTTTTATCGTCAATATGTTCTAACATAATGGCCAATTCTTTTAAAGCAACTATTGTATATGTTGGACTATTGTATTCTGTAAAAGCACCATGAAATTTTGTATAATTATAAAATCGTTTCAGTTTTTTATAGCCATAATTGAATTTTTCTTTTTCACTAAATAATTCACCAGCTAAAATTGTTACATAAATACCCATAATAGCTATATTAGTATAACCGGGCTTTACATCACGCTTAATAATTGAATTTGCTGCATGTAAAATAGATTGCTTCATTTTTTTAAAAAGATCATCAGATATTTTATCCTCATATTCAATAATAACCTGTAATAATTTTTTACCACAAAAATCAGCCCAGTTCCAGTCAGGATTCAACATCTGATTCAGGTTTTCTTCATAAAAGTAGGGCCAGATACCATAGGTTTCACTTGTATAATCTTTATCCTGTAAAGATATAACTGAATCTATAATTTTAAATGCCCTTTTTCTATATCTTTTTCTTCCACTGCTTAATAAAAGAAGTGCATAATGCAGGCTTTCTCTTGTTTTATGAACATATCCACCTCTTAAAGCAGTATGATAATTATAATTCTTTGAATGAGAAAATTTCAACATATTTTTTTCTGGATTATAGTCTTTATTCATTTCCTCCAATTTTTTAAAAAATATTTCACTTCTATTCCTGTTTTTTTTAAACATAATACCTCTGCTTTCATTATAAAGTATTTTTCTTTTCATTAGCTCTTATTTTTTTAATTTAAAGGAGGAGGAGTTCCATAAACCTGTATTTCTCTTATTCTAAATTTATTATCTGTATTTGATTGAATTTTTATTTTATCTGTAATAATTGTTTCATCTATTTCGATAATTTTTTCAATTTCTTGACTATTATTTATTTTAGCTTCAGAAATATCTTTCCAGATATCATCTTCAAAATACTGTACAGAAAAGTCACTTAAAATCTCTTCTCCCCATGAAAAGCCACTGTGTATTTTTATTTTGGCCAGTTGATATAAAGAATTAAAATCTATCTTCAACCAGGCTTCTTCTGGATTATCTTTTATAAACCAGGTCTCTACATAAAAATGTTTCATATAATCTCTGGTCGCTTCTTCTACACCATAATCTCCAAATTCTTTTATAATATCAACTATTTCATTTCTAATAAATCTGGGCATTCTTTTGACCATATAGGATGGTCTTTCTACAATTGATGTTAAATGCTCAAATTTAATATCTGATAGTGAATCAATATCCTGGCGATTATCTCTGATAAATTCAAGAAAATAATATTTGTTTATACTATTTCTTTCATCATTATGAAAAACAAGTTTATATTCTCCAAAAGTCTTATCTTCATCAATCCCTGTAAGCACAATTCTATCATCTTTATTTCTTAACTTTTCCAGAGAAATCAGCAAATAATTATCTAAAATAAAATTTCTATCAGTTTCATCAATTTTAGATAATATTAATTTTTCCATTCTATCTTAATCTATCAATCTTGGTAGATATTGGTCTACATCTTCAGCTTCTATTTGTAGATTTCCAT
>PWOK01000186.1 GCA_003557445.1 Halanaerobiaceae bacterium | reverse complement strand
TTCTTTTTTGTTTTTAGTAAAATAATATTGCCAATTACCTTTTTTTGTTTTCTTTCTGACTAAATAATAAATATCACCTCTAAAGTTTTCATATTTAACAGGCATATTTAATTCATCCTTCCTATAAAAATAATTTTTTTCTATGTATATTCTCTGGCAATTTTCTCGATTTTTCTAAAAAAGTGACATGTACAGGGTAACATAGTAAACAAACTGTTTAGTGATAGTTAGCTTGCTATTAGTAAGTTTTTAATTTTCTATTAATCTCATCAATATTAAATTCTCTGTATCCCTGATTTTTTCCCCAGTTAATCATTCCCTGATATTCAGGATGATCTTCATTGGCGATTATTTCTAAAAACCTCTCAAAACCGCCTTCTCCCCCTACATCTTCAGGAGGAGCATTTCCATTTCCCTCAAGGCATACAGGGAAATTTTTATTATAGTTGTCTATTATTTCTTCAACTTCAATGCTATGCTGCCAGTAATCTCCATAATCATAATTATATATCATTAAAGCAGGAATATATTTTGAAATCTCAATCCCTTTTTCCAATTTCATAGGAACATCACCAGGATAATACAAATCTTCTTCATTCCCAACCAGATTAATCACAGGTTTAATCTCTCCACGATTATATAAATAAACTGGATCATCTTTTGCATCTTTTTCATCAAATATATAAAAATCATGTAAATGATAGTCTTTCCAGCCAAATGCAGCCTGTATAATTTTATGTAACTGTTTAAAAGTTATATTCAACGGGACCACCAATTTACGCCATATATTATAATCTTCGAGGTTCAAGGTAACTTTAATTCTGACAGCCTTACAGCCAAATATTGAGCTTTGTCCTGTTAATTTTTTAATATCTTTATACATTTCTTTAGCCGGTCTCAAATAACCTCCCTGACCATCTCCCACCATTCTTTTACTAATATATTTACTAAGAACCGGCTGGTATATTGAATTATCTATAAGTTTTTCAGTAAAAAAACCAGCTAATTCACAACCCTTATTCATCATAGCAACCTTTGAACGATTTTTTGTTTTAGTATATGTAATATTTGGAGAGAAATTTATAAATTCATTAATTAATTCCTTTTTAATACATTCTTTTTCAAAAGTCTGCCTAATCGCTTCAATAATATGCTTTCCCATTTGTTTGAAATCATCAGCTTTTAATCCGTAAAGGACAATAATATAACGATTATAATCATTCACCAGAATAACTGTTTTTCTGTGGTTAATCCTTTTCAAATTAGCATGCCAGGAAAACAAAGGCTTTTCCTTTTCACCTTTTTCAGGTTTTACCTTTAGCTGATCCAGTAATTTCTTTGTACATTGAATTAAAATTTTGACCACTCCCTTTTTTATTAGTAACCATTATATCATTCATTACTCCTGGCTCCATATGTTGATTTGAAACCTACCTGATCTGGGCAGCACGAAAATTAGATTCCAGGTTCAACCAGAAATCTGCCGGAGGTGAGAATACCTTTTCCAACTTTATGGCGGTATCTGGAGTTAAGATTATTTTTCCTTTAACTAGTTGATTTATATGCTTTTTCGACATCCCTATTCTCCTGGCTAATTCATCCTGAGTCATATCATCAGCCTTCAGAAAATCATTAATCGTTTCACCTAGAGAAACAGCTATATCTGCAAAATATTTTTCTTTCTTATCCATGATAATCAATCACCTCACAAATTATTTATTTTATCTACATCTTTTAAATTCAATTCATTTTCTTTCATTTTCAAGTTTTTGCCAGGCTTAATGTTTTCTTCAAGCTCCTGGATTTAAATCTTATTATCATTACATGATACTGACTCATTTTTGTCAATTTTTATTTACCTAATAGGTTAATAAAAATATGTTCGTTTTTAGAGTAAAAATTTTTTTACAGATCTTTTCAGAGATTTGAACTTTTCAAGATTTAAGTCCCTCCTTCATACTTTGTTCAATGAAATTTTCATAATTTTCATCTCCAATATAGACCTCAAAATCAGGTGTAAGATAATGCTGAACACTGGTTATAAAACGATTTACAGTATTACCACAAACTCCTTCGGGAAGAACTAACACAAAAATATCAGGAGTCAATTCAAGAAATATCTCCTGCCATAAATGAAGATCCAGACCATAAACATGATATTTCCTCTCAGAAAGTTTAATCGGATCTCCCCATAGTTTGAAATTTGTAGACTTTCTCTGAAAAACTTTAATCATAAAATTCTCAAAGGTATTTGGATTCAAACTCTCATCAAATTCAATTACAACGGGACTCCCTTTTAATGTTTTATTTTTGCTTTCAAACTTGAAACTTTCCTGTTTAATCCAGGTTTTTTCTTCAATCAATCTTATTAAGTAACTATAAATATTTATTATTAATTTAAGCTGATTTCTAAATTCGGCAAAGTTACGAGTCCTATTTGTTGCTTTGCCGTTATGGTAAATATCAATACCGCCCCCTGTATTTCCGGGAATTCTAAGCATCGATATTGATCTGGCAACAGAAAAAAGATTCATTTCACGCAGTTGTTTTAAAACCTGTCTGACAGTGTCCAATCTATTGTTAAATTGTAAATTTTGTTTTGTGCTAATAATTTTTAAGTCTTCCAATAAATCTTCCCTTATTTGATTATCATCTATATCAACACGAGAATCAAGATCCCTTTTAAGTTCAGTATTATGATCCATCTTTAAGCTGGTGAACCGATAATCCTCAAACATATCTGAAATATAATTAAATAAACCAATGTAAAAACTGTCTGCCAGCCATAATGAATCTATCAGAGATGATTCTTTTACTATTTTCCCCAGCAAATTCTCTATATAATTTACATTTTGGTTAGAGTAGAGGATATAGTATCTAGATGAAATTGGTTCCAACCAGCCCGAAGGCTTACTTTCATTTTTATCTTCATTTTTTCCTAATTTATCTTTTGATAATTCAAAAATATTACCATCCATGTTTTTAATTTTAAGATAAGAATTCATTTCCTGCAAAAAAGTTTCCTCATCACTGGCAGCTAAAGTTTCAATAGTATATGATTTAAGCAAAGGAGCATTAGTTTTCCGGCGATCTAATTCATCTTTTCTTTCTGCAGAAATTTCACCAAAATATTTAAATAGTTTGCTGCGTGAATTAAATACAGTCATGTCTTCCCTCCTTCCCTTACTTTTAAATTATATCATACCTTGATAATTATTTGTTTTTTTACGCACATAATTTTTGTTCTTTTTAATTAACAAGAACTTTTGTTTGTATTATAGCATGTAGTGAAAATATATTCAAGAAATTGTAATTAATTTATTGACTTTATTAATTAAATTATACACCTCTTTATAATTAACTGAGTAAAGCTTTCGCTGTAAAAGGAGAATCCTGATAAATATAATCTTTAACTACCGGATAAAAACAGTTAAAAGAATGATCCAGAGATAAATCTGGAACCAATATTATAATTTTTTATATAATGCAGATTGTAAAACAAATCAATATATTTATTTTAATTATAATTCTTTATTTTTTTGTAAAATACCGAAAAAATCTTCTTTTATAT
>PWOK01000211.1 GCA_003557445.1 Halanaerobiaceae bacterium | reverse complement strand
TCTTAAAAGATAACATGTTTCAAAATCATAAATATTGTTGTTGCAATTAATGAGCTCATAACAGATAAATAAAAAGCCTGCTTTTTATTTGATACATTAGCACCCATACCCCAGATGTTTTTAATGGTAAAAAAATAAATTAAAACTCCTACTACCAAAAAGTAAATTAATCCATCAACAATTATTGCCATATTATTCACCTTCCTTAAATGGTAATATATATTAGAATTCTATTTCTATTTTATATAATATTACTTCAAATTCTGTTTTAGCCTGGTCCTGATTACTAATAATGATAATTTCGTATTCCCCTATTGGTAATCCTAAAGGTATTTCATTTTTGAATTCTATGGTTTTTGTTTCTTCTTCTGACAGGGTTAACCTTTTAATGTCAGTAAATTTTTCCTGAGAATCCTCCTCATGAATAAAATAAAGTCTTATATATTGAGTATCTTTAATCTCACCTTTATTAGTAATTTCGGCTGTAACAGTAACATCTTTTTCAGGCCATGCTTTCTCCGGTTCAACTTCAATATAATTAATTTTAAAAAAGGAATTAATTTCTTCTTCCCGATCACCTATAAATAAAGATAATGTAAATGTACAACCAGCCAGGACAAATATTATTATAAAAGTAATAAACAGAATTACTATTTTTCTGTTCTTTAACATAATATCAGGCCCTCCTTTTCAAAACTAAATATATTTCGACAAAAACCGACAGGTGCCAGGTACCTCCCGGATTTTGTCGAATATATCTATCTTCGTTTATCTTTTATTTTTTTATCATAACAAGCATCATTTTAAATTTTTTTTCAGCTCTTAAAGCATGCGGTTCATCTGCTGGCATAATAATCATTTCTCCTTTGTTAACATTATATGATTCACCTGAAATCTCAATAATAGCTTCACCATCCATAACATTTACCAAAGCATCATAAGGTGCTGTATGTTCACTCAAACTTTCACCCTCATCAAAAGCAAATAAAGTTACAGTCCCTGTCTCCTTATCTATCAAAGTTCTACTGACAACAGAGTCTTCCTGATAGTCAACCATTTTAGATAAATTTTTTACTTTATTATTTTTCATTTTCTACCTCCATTTTTGTGTCTTATAATTTTGGGTTTATTTGATTATTGATTTTTGACAAAAACCGACAGGTGTCAGGTACCTCCCGGTTTTTGTCGAATTTTTAATTTACTCATTCTTTTAGTTTAACAGCAGTTCCGTAGGCCAGAAGCTCAGCAGCTCCTGTAACAACACTTGTAGTAACAAACCTGACATTTATAATAGCATCGGCTCCAAGCTCTTCAGCATTTAGTATCATCCTATTGGTAGCAACTTTACGGGCCTCTCCCATCATCTCAGTGTACTCAACCAATTCTCCCCCTGGAATTAACCTCATTAAAGCAGAAAGATCTCTACCAAGTGAAACAGCAAAAATAGTATGTCCCTTAACCACACCTAAAGCTTCTTTAATTTCCCTGTCTGGAACTTTATCAGAATTCTGAAGTAATATCTTTGATTTTGGTTCATCTGAAGGAGTTTCCCTGGATAAATCTTTAATACCTCTATGTTCAATACCAACAGCCAGTAAAACTAACAAAATTCCACCCACCAATAAGTAACCTGCAGTTTTAATCCACCATGGTAAAAGGGGATCATTGTAAATATACCATGGTATTCCAGCAAAAATTACCGTAAACAGCCCCAGGATAAAAGCCACTGCACCAATAAGTTTAATTATCTTCATTTTCAGCCTCCTTAAAATTTAATTTAATCCTCATTTATATAGTTTTCCATTTTATTAAATAGTCCTGCAATTTATAACTTATTTTTTTCAATCTCATAAATTGTAACTTCTGGTCTGGCAAATAATCTAAAGGGAATTATTGTAGTACCTATACCCCTGTTAACATACATTTTCAAATCTTTAATTAAAAATTCTCCCTTAAGATATTTATAACCATGCATAACTTTTGTAATTTTTTCTCCAAAATAAAATTGTCCACTGTGAGTATGTCCGGTCAAAAGAAGATCAAATTTGTTTTTCTGAGAAATTGATTTTAAAATATGATATGAATGGGATAGTAATAGGTTAAACCCTGTTCCTATATTGATATTTTTTAGAGCTGTTTCCAGATTATCATAACCAGCAGCAGGATCTTCTGTACCTATAATATTTATTATATTATCCTTTATTCTAATTGTTTCCCCCTGATTAAGCAATAATTTTATTCCCGCTTCTTTTAATATTTTATGCAGTTTGTTTATATTCAATGTATAATCATGATTACCGGTTACAGCATAAGCCGGACATTTGTATTTAAGTTTTTTAAAAAACTCTGCAAAAGGAGCATAATATTTTGATTTCTCTTTTAAAAAATCACCGGTTAATACCAGTAAATCAAATTCTTTTTCCTGAAATATCTCAATCAATTCTTTTTCCTTTTTTCCTTCTCTTTTGAAATGCAAATCAGAAAGATGAAGTATACGAATATTGTTCTTGATTTTTAAGGATTTTAAAAATATTTCATTTATTTCTATATCAGTTGTTTGATAATACAAATATATTATAAATAAAAATAAAAAAAGAAAAATTAATATATAAATCATAAATTCACCTGCTTCCATAAGATTCTTTTTCGACAAACTCCGACAGGTGCCAGACACCTCCCGGTTTTTGTCGAATTAATTCCTTAAAATGTATATTTCAAACCCCCTCTGATTTCAAAACCGGAGAGATCAATAATTTGATTTTCTTCACCAGCAACAAATTCAGATTCTAAAGATCTATAAAACACATCACCCGTAAAAGCAATTATTCCAAGGTCCTGTTCTGTACCTGCCCCAATATTCCATCCAAAATTACCTGAAATATCAAAATTCATTTCCTGATTTTTATGATTATATTTACCAAAATAATAACCAGTACCTGCCTCCAAGAAAAAGTTAAATCCTCCTATTTTTACCAGGTCGAAAGCAATAGCTCCACTAATTCCATGAATATTCATTTGATATAACTCACTATCTGTTTTTAAATAATCATATAAAGCTATTATTTTTATTCTATTTAAGAGTTGATGTGTCAAACCAGTATAAAATCCTGACATATTATCAAGCTTTATTTCCAGTGACTTGGGAGTAAATTCCTGATTTTGTTTTCGAAAATTAGTATTTCTTAAACCAGCAACTGCTTCTATATCACCGGTTTTTTCTTCAACTCTTCCCGCTGGTTTAGAATAATATTCTGGAATTTGTGGTCTGTCTTTTTCATTAACAGGCATTCTGGAAACATATTCAACCAGTACTTCCCATAGTTTTAGTTCTCTTCCCTCAGTCATTATTATAGTTTCTCTAAAATCCTCTATAGGTTCTCCTTTTTCATCTCTAATTTTAATTCTAAGAGGAGGCACTATTTCTCCAATTAAAGGTGCAAAATATAATAAATAGTAACCACTTACCACATGGTAAAGTTCTTCATCCCCCCGACGTAAAGGTATATAATCCTCTTCAAAGACGGACTGAATTCCTTTTCCAGTATATTTTTCTACAGACATTACTGATCTTGT
>PWOK01000144.1 GCA_003557445.1 Halanaerobiaceae bacterium | reverse complement strand
CGGGTAATTAAAAATTGACTCATTGTTTCTGCTGTACTTCCTGATTTTGATATTACATTAAAGAGAGTTTTTTCTAAATTTAGTTTATCAAGAAGACTTTTAAATCTTACAGGATCAACATTATCAGGTACGAAAAGTCGTGGAAATTTATACCCTTTACCTGCCTGCAAATTATAATAAGGATCTTTTAAGGCATTCTGTAAAGCTATACTTCCCAGTGCAGAGCCACCTATTCCCAGAACAACAAAATTATCTATTTTTGATCTGTATTTTTCAACATAACTCTTTATGTTTTTTATAATTTTTTGATCCTGGTAAGGTAGATCCATAAAATCCATATCTCCGGATTCTCTGGCTTTTTGTATTTTTGAATGTATTTCATCAGTTTTTTTCTGAAATTGATCAATTTTGTTTCTATCGATTCCATGTTCTAAACCAACTTTAGCAGTAAACATATTATTTACATCCAGTTTAATCTTCATCTTGTTTTTCCATTTAGGGTTATCATGTTTTTTTGACATTTATTGTCACCTCTTTTGTTGTTTTCATTTAACTACACATTAGTATATATTTTAAAAAGAAATATTTCAAGCGCAAACCTGAAATACCTGCAAAATTGTCTATTCTTCTGAAAATATTTTTCCTGTAGAAGAAATTGAAAGGTCACCATGTTTTACTCCCTTCAACCCAATTAATTTACTTGCTAATTTCTGTATTTTATCTATTTGTCCCTGAACAATTATTACTTCCAGACAAAAATTATGGCTAATATGAATATGTAAATTTGATTTGAATAATGAATGGTTTTCATGTTGTAATTTTAACATTTTTTCGGTTAAACCTTTTTTATGATGGTCATATAAAAGAGTCATGGTGCCAGCTACTTCTTCCTCTTTATTTTGCTGCCAGCTTTTTTGTATGATTTTATCTCTAATTAAATCTCTAATAGCCTCTGATCTGTTATCATACATATCTTCAATAATTCTATCATATTTCTTTAAAAGATTTTCATCAATTGACACTCCAAACCTTACTAAATCTGACATTTATATTACCTCCATCAAATTTAATCATCTTATATTACCTGTTGACAATACCATTTAATTCTGGCATAATATATAAAAAGTCGATAATTTTATCTGGTTTTATTTTATCACTACAAATTACAAATAGCAATTTGTTTTTATAATTTGCCAAAATATATTTTAAGGAGAGATTAATATGAATGCAAAATCTCGAGTAAATAAAAATTTAGCTCAAATGTTAAAGGGTGGGGTAATTATGGATGTCACCACACCTGAAGAAGCTAAAATAGCTGAAAAAGCAGGGGCTGTAGCAGTTATGGCCTTAGAAAGAGTTCCTGCTGATATTCGTAGAGATGGTGGAGTCGCCCGTATGTCTGATCCAGAAATGATTAAAAATATTGTAAAAGCTGTATCAATTCCTGTTATGGCCAAAGTTAGAATCGGCCATTTTGTTGAAGCACAAATTTTAGAAGCAATAGAAATAGATTTTATAGATGAAAGTGAAGTTTTAACTCCTGCAGATGACAATCATCATATTGATAAAACAATTTTCAAAGTTCCTTTTGTCTGTGGAGCCACTAATTTAGGTGAAGCTTTAAGGAGAATTGCAGAAGGGGCCTCCATGATAAGAACTAAAGGTGAAGCAGGGACTGGAAATGTTGTAGAAGCAGTTCGCCATATAAGACTTATTAATTCTCAAATCAAAAATTTAACAGCCATTAACAAAGAAGAACTGATGGAAAAAGCCAAAGAATACAGAGCTCCATATGATTTGATTAAATATGTAGCAGAAAACGGAAAACTTCCTGTTGTAAATTTTGCTGCTGGTGGCCTGGCAACACCGGCTGATGCTGCTTTAATGATGCAACTTGGTACAGATGGTATTTTTGTTGGTTCCGGTATTTTTAAATCAGGAAATCCTGAAAAAAGAGCCAAAGCCATAGTAGAAGCTACTACTTATTATGATGATCCTCAAAAACTGGCTGAAATTTCAGAAGATCTGGGTACAGCTATGTCAGGTTTAAATGTAGATACATTACCAGAAGAGGATAGAATGGCCAAAAGAGGTTGGTAAATATAAAAATATTAATACGAAAAACTGTAAAAGCAGGTGGTAATTATCTTCCACCTGCTTCATTTTATATGGCATTAACTGCCATTTGGCCGGGTTAATTGATTATCTGCCTTTTCAATAGCTTTCTTGACCAGAAGCCCGGCTTCACGGGTGGTTATATTGCCCCAATCACCATTCTTGACTTTGTGAGCAAATCCCAGCTCTTTAGCCAGTTCATATTTGGTTTCATCTGACATTATTTTTGCCATTTAAGAGGGCACCACCTCCATAAATTATTTTCTCCTGTTTTTAAAATTTTACTCAGCCAACATTATCTATAAAGTTAAAAACAAAATAAAAAGAAATTTTTACTTCCCAAATTCCTTAAACTTTTCTCCTTTAACTCCACAAATAGGACATTGATCTGGAGTATAATCTTTAACTGTATGCCCACAAACACTACAGACACTTACATATTCAAGGTCATAATCATTACCAGCTTCTACAGCCTTTTTTGCTTCAGAATATAATTTTGAATGAATTTTTTCTGCTTCCAGGGCATAATGAAATGATACAATAGCATCATTTTCTTTTTGGTTTTTAGCCACCAGATGAAAACTGGGATACATCTGCTCAATCTCATAATCTTCTCCTGCAATTGCCCCCTCCAGGTTTTCTGCTGTATCACCAAGACCAAATACTGCTCCTGAGGCAACTAAAAAATCACCTTTTTTATTTTCCAGGGCTTCAAAATGATTTCCTGCATGTACCTGTTCAGCATAGGCTATTGCTTCAAAAAGTGTTGCTACATTGGGATATCCATCCTCTTTTGCTTTTTCACCCCAAACAATATAACGTTGATATGCCTGACTCTCTCCACCATAAGCTGAACGTAAATTTCCTGCTGTTTGATCGTTTTTTACCATTTTTAAATTCCTCCTTGAATTATGTTTATTAATAATAATTATTCTTAATAACAAATATAACATTTTTATTTTTCAGTGTCAAGGATTCTTAATTTTATTCTTTACTTTTTTCTTCTGCCTGTTTAATTGCTTTTTTTGTTGAAGAAAAAAGATCCTCTTTTACCATAAAACAATTCTCTCTTTTAATTTTATCCAGCAAACCAGAAACCTTTAAAATGTTTCGTGTTTTTTCATTTACACCACATATTATTACTTCTCCCCCATTGTTTTGTACTTTATTAATAAATTTCTCTAATTCCTGAATTGAAGTTAAATCAAGACTTTCTACATGTCTCATTCTTATAACAAATATTTTGTTTTCTCTGAAACTCCTGTTTAACTTCTTTTTTAAATTCTCTGAAGCATTAAAATGAAGGTTACCTGATAAATTAATAACTATATAATCATCTTCTTTTACATTTTTATATTTCTCCTGAGAAAACTTTTTGTTACCATTATTATTATAGCTAATATGAGAATAATTTATTGCACTTGTATTTTTTAACACCAGTATAAAGGAAACCATTACTCCAAAATAAATTGCATAATCCAGCCGTGGAGTTAAAATTGTTGTAATAAAAGTAGCTATAAAAATAGCAGCATCAAATTTGGTTGTAGAAAATGTTTTAATTATTTCTTCTTTATCAATCATATTGAAAGCTACCACAATTACTATGGTAGCCAGAGTAGGAATGGGAATATAACTGACAAACCTGCCAAATAAAACTATAATAAGTAATACAGTTAATCCTGAAACCAATTCTGAAATTCTACTTTTTGCTCCTATTTCAAGGTTTGTAAAAGATTTTGTAAATGAACCTGTTGCCACAAAACCGCTAAAGAAGGAACAAACCGTATTCATAACACCCTGTCCTATAAACTCTTTATTCAAATCAACTTCCTGTCCGGTTTCTTTCTCCATTACTTTTACTATTGATAAAACCTGAGTAAATCCTAAAATTGCAATCGAAAGAGCAGAACTAAATACATTTTTGATTGCTTCAAAATTAAAATATGGTAAATTAAATTCAGGTAATGAAGAATCAAATTCTCCTATGATTTCTATATGATTGCCCAGATTAAAGATATATACAATTATAACTGATATTAGTACAGATATTAAATAAGAAGGTAATTTCGAACAATATTTTTTGCAAACCAATATAATAAACAATGTAAAAATACTCATTCCAATAGCATAATAATTTAAAGTATGAATATTGCTTATAATATTATAAATACCTGTAATTACATTTCCCCTACCTGCAGTTAATGTAAGGCCAAGGGCTTTATCAAGCTGACTGGTTATTATTATTAAGGACACTCCAACTGTCAAAGCAATAATTACAGTCTGAGAAACATAATTGATTAAATTACCTAATTTTAAAGAACCAAGAATTATTTGCATTATACCTACCAAAAATGTCAACAAAAAAACATATTGTATATAATTACCGGCGTCAACTATTCCCAGGGCATTTAAACTGCTGGCAATTGTAACTG
The DNA here is from genome assembly GCA_003557445.1 of Halanaerobiaceae bacterium. The sequence goes on along the minus strand of PWOK01000144.1, from coordinate 9,181 downwards.
AAACCATATTAGTTGGTCCGACTATCATATAATTTGACCTACCAGCAAAGGTAGCAACAATAGTTGATATAATAAATGTATATAATCCATATACAGGGTTAACTCCTGCCAGCAAAGCATAGGCCATCACCTGGGGAAAACTTATGGCAGCTACTGCCATTCCTGCAGAAATATCCTTTTTTAAAAAGCCAGGTTGATAATTTTTAATTATTGATTTTAAGGACATTGTTTGCTTAATTTACCTCCCTGATTATAAAATTATAGGCTTATTCCAAAGAAAAGTAAATATAATCTCTTTTGCTCATTTTTTCTTTATAAATAAGTATATTCAAAATAAATTTGAATGTCAATGAATCCAGATAACTAATCTATTAATTTTGTCTAAAAAAAAGGATTTGTGACATTTAAAAAGAAATATATAACTAGAAGTTAATAATTATTTTCAAGGGAGGTAAAAAATGAATTTAACTTTGGATATTGATAAATTACGTAAAAATCTTCATAATCATACAGAAGATCTGGTTCTGGAAAACCTTAAAGATATCATAGTAAATGACTATAATCATATTTGCTCCTGTGAACAATGTTTGCTCGATATTGCTTCTTTTGTTCTCAGCCGTTTACCTGCCAAATATATTTCCAGTTCTGCAGGTAATTTGCACACAAAAATTGCTGAATTTGAACAACAATATCAGGTTGATATCATGACATTATTGACAAGAGGAATTAAAATTGTAAATGAAAATCCTTCAAAAAGTTGTAAAAAATTAAAGGACAATCCTTAAAAGAATTGTCCTGATTGATAAATATTTTAGTCATTTTTAGTGAATTTATTTATTTTACTTGCATATTCATCAAGTGCTTTCTTAACTTTATCATGAACTATTTCAGCTGGTTTATCAAGCATTATTTCTATAGCCTGATCTATCTCTTTTACAATATAAATACTGAATTTTTCTTTTTCAACAGCATCAATAATTTCCTGTTTTAACATTAAATTTTCCACATTCTGTGCAGGGATAATTACTCCCTGATTTCCGGTTAACCCCTTAATTTTACAGGTGCGATAAAAGCCTTCTACTTTTTCATTTACTCCCCCTATTGGTTGTACTTTTCCCTTCTGATTCATAGAGCCAGTTATTGCCAGTTCCTGTTTGACAGGGATTTCTGCAATGGCCGACAATAAAGCTATTAATTCAGCACAGGAAGCACTATCTCCATCTACTCCTCCATAGCTCTGCTCAAAAGCAAGAGAAGCTGAAAGGCTTAACGGTTTATCTTTTGCATATTTACCCCCCAGAAAACCTGCCATAATCATAACACCTTTATTATGAACTTTCCCGCTTAATTTTACTTCTCTTTCAATATTTATAACACCTTCTTTCCCAGGATAAGTTTGAGCAGTAATTCTGGATGGTCTGCCAAATTTATATTGACCTGTCTGTAAAACTGATAAACCATTTATTTGACCACAAACAGTCCCCTCAACATCAACCAGAATATGATCTCTTTCAATCATTTCCAGAATTTTTTCTTCCACCAGATTGGCTCTTTTTTCTTTTTCAAGTACTGCTTTTTTTACATTTTCTGCAGTTAAAAAATCTTTCTCTCCATCAGACCAGGCATTTGCTTCATATATTATTTCCAGAAGTTCATTAAATCTGGTTGTCATTTTTTTGCGATCCCCGGTTAATCTGCTGCTGTATTCTATTACTTTACCAACAGCTTCTACAGTAAAATGTTTGAGCTTTTCATTTTCACAAACACAGGCTATAAAAGATGCAAATTCCTGCATATTTTCCTGGTTTCTATCCATTACCACATCAAAATCTGCCTTAATTTTAAATAATTTTTCAAACTGTTCATCATAATTATATAATAATTGATAAATAAAAGGATTGCCAATCATTATTACTTTTATATTAACAGGTATTGCTTCCGGTTTTAAAGATTTCACTGGAACAGTTCTATACTGTTCACCTATGTTTTCAATAACTATTTCCTGATTAATTAAAGTCCTTTTTAATGTCTGCCATGAGAAAGGATTAGATAATACATCTCGGGCATTTAATATTAAATACCCTCCATTGGCTTTATGTATGGAACCTCCTTTTATCATTGTAAAATCTGTGGTTATAGTACCAAATTTCCCTTCTCCTTCTATTTTACCAAAAAGATTATAATAGGTGGGATTTGACTCATAAATTACAGGGGCCCCTTCTTTATCTTTATTATCGACCAATAAATTAATCTTATATCGTTTGAAAAAATCTTCTTTACCATTCATCATGGGAAATGGTGATGAATTTTTATCTTTTTTATTTTTAAATTTATTTATATTTTCAATAATATCTTCCTGTACATCATTTAAATACTCTTTTATTTCCTTACATTTGCTGTATTTCCTTTTTAAATTATCTAAAATAGGTTGAATAACTGATAAAGCTATCTTCTTTTCTTCTTCTTTTAATTTTTTATGAGCTTCAGATTTAATTTTATGAATTTTGCTCATGAGTTGATCCAGTTGATTTTGTATCTTCTGACTTTCGTTACGTAATTGTTTGCGTTTTTCTTCATCCATTTTTTGAAAATCTTCCTGTGAAAGAGGCTCATTATTTTCATCAACTGGTGCAGGTAAAGGACCCTGGGTCGTGTTCTTTAAAATAAACCCTTTTTCACGAATTTCCTGTTCAAAGTCATCCATTATTTTGCTTGTTTTTTGTTGATAAGAGCTCATTATTTCTCGTTTCTTTTCTTCATACTCTTCTCCAGAAAAAGCCTGAGGTATTTCCTGTTTTATTTCTTTTATCATTTCCTGCATATCTTTCTGAAGTTTTTTCCCATATCCTGGTGGCAGATGAAGTGATTCTGGCTTTTCAGAATTATTAAAATTATATACATAACAAAGATCTGATGGAATATCCTTTTCTTGAGATTTTTCTCTAGCAAGAGTTCTAGCATAAGTAGTCCTGCCAGTTCCTGTATCACCGGATATATATATATTATAACCTTCCTTTTCCACCTTAAAACCAAGTTGCATGGCTTTAACAGCTCTTTTTTGGCCAATAATTCCATTACTAAAAGGTTTAATTTCAGCTGTTGTTTTAAAATCAAAATTTTCAGGCTGACAATCACATTTTAATTGTTGGGCTTTTATTTTTCTTTTTTCTGCCATAAATATTCCTCCTGTCCTTATTTTTAATTCATTAATAAAAAACCTGTCCCGGGACAGGTCTTAATTATTATTTGGTTGTTTTTTTCAAAATCCTGTTAAAATTTCCTGCCAGTAATCCTTTTTCTTCTTTTTCTGTCAGGTCTGTTTTTTCTATCTGTTTAATATATTTAACAGGTGATATTAAAGGATAATCACTACCCATTAATATTTTATCTGTAACACCTGCTGCTTTTAATGAATTATATATTTTTGAATTATATAAAAAAGGTACTGCTGCAGTATCATAATATACTTTTTTTAAAGTTTTTTTTACCTCTGGCATCAATTCATAAAAACACAAACCTCCTCCCAGATGAGCAAAGATAAAAGTTGTCTCCGGGAAGTTTTGTGCCAGAATATATCCTTCTTTTACAGAATCTTTTGTTTTACCTTTATAATAATGTCCTACAGGTTCATTAATGTGTATTAAAAGTGGCCAATTATATTTTTGGCATATATTACAGATAGCATACATCTGGTTGCTATCAGTAATATTAAATTTTTGCCCTGCAGGTAATAACTCTCCAATCCCTTTAATTCCAGCTTTTTTACATCGTTTTAATTCTTCTTTTATAATATCTGTTCCTGTTAAAGGATTTAAAACTGCAAACCCTATTAATCTTTCAGGATATTCTTTTATCTTATCAATAATATAATCATTTACTTTTTGGCACAAATCCATATCTTTAAAGGCAAATCCAAAAACAACTGATTTTTGTATATTGTTTTTTTCCATATGTTTAATTAAATCTTCTGCTGTTATATTTTCATTTACAGAACTACTGCATAATAAATTAAAATATTCATCCTGCTTTCTATATTTTTCAATATTATTTAAAATAAATGGAGGAGTTAAATGTACATGTGAGTCAATTATAAATCTTGTCTCCATAAAATCCTCCTTATCAATTAATATTTTACTCTTTTTCCAGTTACAACAAATATTGTCTGTTCTCCAATGTTTGTTGCATGATCTCCTATTCTCTCAAGAGATTTAGCTACATTAATAAATCTTATCACCTGATTGATATTAGCTGTACCTTCACTTTTGTTGATTAATTTAATACCCTGGCTATAAATCTTATCATATATATTATCTGCCCTTTCATCTTTGCGGCAAACAGCTTCAGCCAGATCTGCATTTCTGGTAATGAAAGCTTCCAGTACTGCATCAAGCATATCTAAAACTATTTCACTGAGTTCAGGAATCATTACCAGTGGTTGTAAATACTCTTCATTCTTCAATTCCAGAACTATCTCTGCAATATTTGTAGCATGATCCCCTATTCTTTCAAAATCACAGGCTATTTTTAAGATAGCAATAGTTAGTGAACAATCTTTAGTAAATGGTTTATCATGATTTAGAAGCCCTGCTATTTCTTCTTCAATAGTTATCTGGTAATTATCCAGTACATCATCTCTATTTATAATATTTTTGGCTAAATCTACATCTTTTTTATCCAGAGCTATAATTGAATTTTGCAGCATTTCCTCGGCTATTTCACTCATATCACTTAAATCCTCAAATAATTGCTCTCTCTTTTTTTCAATATTTTTCATTAAACAGCCCCCTTATTTTGATTTATTATTATATATATTCTTTAAAAAATCAAGAAATCCTTTTTATATAGTTCTTTAAAATAAATTACCTGAAATATCAAAACTCTTATGCTTTTTCCCATCAGGAATAACTACTGCTACCCAGGGTTTGGATAAATCCTTTATTTTTACTTTCCAGATATGTTGAAGATTATAATCTTTTTCTTCCTTAAGTTCAAGATTATAATATTCTAAATTAAATTTTTTAATATCACCACTATTACTTACTTCCAGTAATATTTCCAGTTGATCATCTTTGTTTATTTGTTTTTCTATCTTGAATTTATTTCCATGTTTTAAAGGTTTCCAGAGATCCTGCATAATCCACATCCATAAATAAACTGGATGCATCCAAACTTCTCTAAATATCCAGGTATTGGTTACCGGCCAGTATGGCTCATATCCATTTAGTGATCTAATACCAACGGCCATAGAACCTATAATATCACCATCATAGTTATAAAAAGTTGACCAGTCATACCCTTCTCCATAAACAAGACTTTTACAGAATGGATTTAATCCTAAATACCAGTAAAGCTGTTCTGTAGATAATTGTCCAAGCCCTGGTTTATTTCTGAGTCTGGCTGCAGCAGAAAGACTCTTAATGGACGCAAGAGAAGTTGCATTATTACCCCGATTTTGAAAGGGTTTAACATACCATTTGTCACCAATTTTATAATCATCACCGGCTGCTGCTACTGAGTTTTCCTGAGGATTTTCAACCTTCATGAGAGAATTTACAGGGTGTTTAAAAGGCTCTGTAAATTTGGACAGTTGTTTAAGATAATATTCTGAATGAATAACTACTGCACTGTACCATTTAATCCAGTTTTCATGATCAGGTAAAACTTCACAGAGTCGGCTTAAAGCTACAACAGGTTTATATTCAATCCCAAAATGACCGGAAATATAAAGATCCTTTTTGTCAGTATTGTTATAAAAATAACCGGTAATTGGATATGAAAACTCCTTTTTTATTTTCCTGGCCTGACAGGCAAGTATATAATCAGCATAAACAACTGCTTTATCTGCATATTTTTTTTCCCCTGTAAGGTCATATAACTCTATAGCGGCTGTTGTAGCATATGATGCCTTTGATAGTCCTGCTTCTTTAATATTAAAATCTTCACAGATAAAATTAAAAGTCTGATAAGCCAGTTTTCTGCAATCTGCTGCTCGATCAGGATCAATATCCTGCAGTACACGGGCAGCCGCTGTTTCCGCTTCTACACATAAAAATCCTGTTTTTGAACTTTTTCTGGCCTTTTTGATAACATCATCATAATCACCAGTTTTTCCATTACTCCAGAAACGATGAGCTGCTCCTCCCTGACGCCAACCATTGCGAAAATCAGTGTAACGTAACCAGTCCAGGCCCCAGACTGCTTCTTCAATAAGCCTGTCTATAAGATTTTTATCAGCTTGTTCTTCCTGTAAACGTTCCAGTAAACGAAACATAGCATAAACCGCTTCTGCTGTATTTCCCTTTAACTGTGTTAAATCCGCAGCATCATGCCATCCTCCATTAACTCTAATTTTTTTTCCCTGATGTTCACAGAAAAAATCATCATGGCATCTGGCATGACTTCCCGGAACTTCATAACCACATCGCATACAATAAAAGAAATTAATGTTCTTCCATAATATTTGCTGCCAGATATCATTTCCTATCTTAAATTGACGGGTCTTTCGGTCACCTGTTTTTAGTTGATAAGTACCAGGTTTTTTAAAGTCTGTAAAATCCATTAATTGAAATTTACCGGTTGTTTTTTTAATTGTTTCTACTGATCCTTCATAAACCACTTCATCACTTACAGTATCTATTATTGAAAAAGTGTCCTTTTCCAAATCTGTAGCCAGGGCCTGTTTAGTACTATCAACCACATAACCTGTATGAGAAAAAGAAATCTTTCCTGGAGCAATATTCCAGCCTTCTATATGATCTGCTTTTACTTTTTCCACTTTCAGGTTGTCTATTGTAAAAGTTAGATGATCACTGGCATGTGGAAACTTTTTCCCCCTCATTTCATATCCAAAATTCAATTTAATAATTTTATCCCTTGGCAGATCAGGTATTTCCCAGACAACCTGAGTCCATTCACCTGTATTAACTATTGTAAAATGATTTCTTTTTTTTCCCTGCATTGTTTCTTCAGGTTCATCTTCATTATCAGCGTTTGAAATTTTATTTAATATATTAACATAATTATGCCCGGGTGCTTCTGTATAAACCCAGAAAGAAACCCGATTATAATCACTCCAGTCTTCCCGGTCAAACAACCTAACTATTTCAGCATATCCAAGGCTTCCAACTCCCGGTTCTCCTGTCTGTTTGCCTCCACGAAAAGGTGCTGTCATCTGTACAGCCTTCTCTCCATCTTTAGTTAAATCTGTAGTGAAGGATATTTCAGCCTGACCATTAACCTGCCAGTCTGCTTCCTCTGTCAAATCTATTGTTTTACTGTCCAGAACTTCTTTCTGAAGCAAACGGTATAATTCTGTTTCCTTATAATTAATTTTCATGGGCATTGATTGTTTTATCTTTTTCAATTTATTTTCTCTCCTTTTTTTCGATATATTTTTACATATTCCGGAAGGTACCTGGCACTGATTTAAAAAATATCTGTCAAATCCTGACCTTCCTTATAATTATTATCAGGGATTACTACTGCTACCCAGGGTTTTTCTAAGTCTTTTATTCTTGTTTTCCATTTGAAATTGATTTTTTCATCTACTTTTACTTTTTTTGGATCTTCATTTCTTTCAGACAGTTCCAGGTTATACATTTTTAATTTGTATTTATTAATCTCTGTCTCCGTTTTTAATTCTACCATTATCTCTATTTCTTCATTGTTAATTTTTCTTTTTTTTACCTTAAAATATTCTTCTCTGTTTTTCACTGGCTTCCAGACATCTTCCATAATCCACATCCAGAGATATACTGGATGCATCCAGATCTCCCTGAAAATCCAGGTATTGGTAACCGGCCAGTAAGGGTTTATACCATCCAGTGATCTTATACCAACTGCCAGTGAACCTATTATATCTCCACTATAAGCATAATATGTAGACCAATCATATCCTTCTCCATATATAAGACTTTTACAAAAAGGGTTTAATCCCAAATACCAGTAGAGCTGTTCAAGACATAACTTGCTCAGTTCTTCATTTCTTCGAAAATTGGCAGCTGTTGATAGGCTTTTAATGGAAGCAAGGGAAGTGGCATTATCACCACGTTCTGGAAATAGTTTTAAATACCATTCTTTACCAACCTGGTATTTTAGTCTTCTATCATCCTTTTTGCTTACTTTTTTCAGAGAGTTGGGTGGGTGTTTATAGGGAGTAGTAAAAGAAGAAATTTCTTTTTGATAATACTCTGAATGAATGGTTACTGCCGCATACCATTTTATCCATTCAGGATGATCGGGTAATATCTCACAAAGACGCACTAAAGCTACAATTGGTTTGTGTTCTATACCAAAATGTCCTGAAGTATAAAGTTGTTTGTGTTCAGGAGTTCTGTAAAAATAACCTGTAATATTTTTATTCATACCTTTTTCAACAAAATGCTGCTGACATTTTAATAAATATTCAGCCAGAAAAACAGCTTTTTGGCTATATTCATCTTTTTCTGTATTTTGATAAAGTTCTGCAGCTGCTGTAATTGCTGCAGAAATTGTTTCAATATTTGCTTTTTGTAGTATTAGTTCTTTACTTGCCAGCTTAAAAGTCTGTTCAGCGAGTTTAAGACTATCCTCTGAACGGTCAGGATCAATTTCTTTCAATACTCTGGCTGCAATTGCCTCTGCTTCGGCGCAGTGATAGGCTATAAATGAACTATTACCTGCCTTTCTAAGAACATCATCATAATCACCTATCTTACCATTACTCCAGAAACGGTGGGCAGATCTTTCATGACGCCAGCCATTGCGAAAATCTGTATAACGGAGCCAGTCCAGTCCCCAGATTGCCTCTTCAATTAAACTATCCAGCAACTTCTGTTCTACTTTTTCCTTCTGTAATTTTTCCACAAGTCTAAACATAGCATAAACAGCTTCTGCAGTATTTTCTTTATTTTGACTTAAATCTGCAGCATCATGCCATCCACCATTAACTCTAATCTTTTTATTTTCATGCTCACATAAAAAATCATCATGACATCTGCCATGAATTCCCGGAACTTCAAAACCACAACGCATACAATAAAAAAAATTTAAATTTTTCCAAAATACTGGCTGCCAAATATTATCTGAGATTTCAAACTCTTTTGTTTCTAAATCCCCGGCTTTTATTTTATAAGTTCCTGTTGTATTTAATTCTGTAAAATCCATTACCTGATATTCTCCTGTTAGTTCCTCAGTATTATTT
>PWOK01000012.1 GCA_003557445.1 Halanaerobiaceae bacterium | reverse complement strand
ACAAAAAGCACTGCAAAATATGAAAAACGAAGGAATAGAAGGAATTATTACTATTGGTGGTGATGGTACTTTAAGGGGAGCAGAAGATATAAACAAATTACTTGATTTTCCGGCCATTGGTATTCCGGGAACAATTGACAATGATATTGCAGGGACAGATTATTCAATTGGTTATGATACAGCGATTAATACTGTACTTGATGCTATAAATAAAATCAGAGATACAGCTACTTCTCATGAAAGGACATTTGTCATAGAAACAATGGGCCGTAGGGCAGGATTTTTAACTCTTGAAGCAGGTCTGGCAGGAGGAGCTGAATCTATTTTGATTCCGGAAATAGATTTCTCTATTGATGAAGTAGCAACCAAAATCAAAAAAGGATATGAAAGAGGTAAATTACATAGTATAGTACTGGTAGCTGAGGGCGTAGGAGAAGATTTTAAGACCAATAGAGATCTTAATGAAAGCAGAGCTTTTGCTTTTGGTAAAGCAATAGAAGAAAGAACAGATCTGGAAACAAGAATAATTATTCTCGGACACCTGCAAAGAGGAGGAAGGCCAAGTGCCAGAGATCGTATTATAGGAAGCCGAATGGGAGCTAAGGCGGTAGACCTTTTGCTTGATGGCAAAAGAAACAAAATGGTAGCCTTTGTGGGTAATAAAATCACTTCTCCTGATATTACTGAAATTTTAAGTCAGGAGAAAAAAATAGATATTGATTTATATGACCTGGCCAATATTTTATCTATATAGGTCTGGAAAGGGATGTTGTTATGCGCAAAACTAAAATAGTTAGTACGATTGGCCCTGCAAGTTTTGAAGAAGAAATAATAAAAGAAATGGTTAATAGTGGGCTTGATGTAGCAAGATTTAATTTTTCTCATGGTACATATGAAGAACGAAAAAGACTTATAAATATATTTAAAAATATAGAAAAAAAATCAAATAAAGCTATTGGTTTTATGCTGGATACAAGAGGTCCTGAGATAAGAACAGGACCTTTAAAAAATAAAAATGTTAATTTAAAAAAAGATGAAAAAATTATTTTAACAACAGAAAAAGTTGAGGGAGATCATAAAAAAATCTCCATAACATATTCTGAAGATTTATCCATAATTGAAAAAGACAAAAAAATTCTTCTTGATGATGGTTTAATAGAATTAAAAGTTATTGAAAGTAAAAAAGATAAACTAATCTGTAAGATAGTAACAGGCGGAAATTTAAAAGAAAATAAAGGAGTAAATATTCCCAATACAAGTTTACAACTACCTGCTATTACTGAAAAGGATAAAGAGGATATAAAATTTGGGATAAAACACGGTTTTCATTTCATAGCTGCATCATTTATGAGAAAAGCATCAGATGTCATAGAAATAAGGAAATTACTTGAAGATGAATGGGCTAAAAATATCAAAATAATATCTAAAATAGAAAATCAAGAAGGTGTCAATAACATAGATGAAATTATTAAGGTCTCTGATGGTATTATGGTTGCCAGAGGAGATCTGGGGGTTGAAATACCGGCAGAACAGGTACCTATCATTCAAAAAAAAATAATAAATAAGTGTAATAAAAAAGCAATACCCGTAATTATTGCCACCCAGATGCTTGATTCAATGATTAGAAATCCCCGTCCAACAAGAGCTGAGGTTTCTGATGTAGCTTATGCTGTGTTTGATGGTGCTGATGCTATTATGCTTTCAGGAGAAACAGCTATTGGGTCTTATCCGGTAGAATCAGTAAAAACTATGGCCAGGATAGCTAAAGAAACGGAAAAATCTGAATCATATATAGAAAACCTTGTAAACAGAAAAACAACCATTTCCAATACAATAACAGAAGCTATTAGTTATGCATCCTGTAAAACAGCTTCTGATTTAAATGCAAGGGCTATCATTACACCAACGGGTTCTGGCTCTACTGCCAGAAAAGTATCGAAAAATAGACCTCTAACTCCAATCATAGCGGTAACACCAAGTAAAATGGTTCAACATACATTAAGTCTGTGCTGGGGAGTCATTCCCCTGCTTGTAGAAAGAACTAACTCAACTGACAGGATGATCGATGATGCTGTAAAAGCAGCTCTGGAAAATGATTTAATTGAATGTGGTGATCTGGTAACAATAACAGCTGGGGTACCTGTTGGAACTCCGGGAACAACTAATTTAATAAAAGTTGATATTGTTGGAAAACCACTCGCTGAAGGTCAGGGAATAGGTAAAGGCATAGTTTCAGGCACAGTTAAAAAAGCCCTTACAGCTGATAAAGCTTTATCGATAATGGAAAAAGGTGATATTCTGGTAACCAGGATGACCAATGAACAATTTTATCCAGCCCTGAAAAAGGCAGCAGCTATTATAACAGTTGAAGGAGGATTAACCTCTCATTCTGCAGTTGCAGGTCTGGATTTAGATATACCGGTTATTGTAAATACCGGTAATATATTGGACCTGGTTAAGAATGGTGATACAATAACGGTTGATGGTATTAGAGGATTAGTATATCCCGGTTATGTTAATATGAGATAGACCGGGATATACTTTTTGTTTATTTAATTAGCTTTCAATTCTATTCTAAATTTATCTGCAATTTTTGCAATGAACTGTGAATTTGTTGCTTTTCCACTATTTGGTGATACAGTGGCTCCAAAATATTCATTTAATACAGATATATTACCTCTTTTCCAGGTTACCTCTATGGCATGTCTGATTGCCCTTTCTACTCTGTTAGGGGTAGTATTATAACTTTCTGCTACTTTGGGGTAGAGTTTTTTGGTGACTGCTCCGATTAATTCAATATCTTTAATTACAAGTTCTATGGCCTTTCTTAAATAAAGATACCCTTTAATATGAGCAGGAACCCCCAGTTTATGTAATAGTTTAGTAATCTGAACATTTAAATCTACTTTTTCTAAAGTTTCTTTTTTTCTGCTGTTTGAGTTATTAATATTTTCAATTATCTTTTTTTGAGCAGCATTGTTTTCAATATCTGGAGGACTTTCAGTGGTTACCTGTTTTATACGTTCAAGTAGAGTATTAAGATCAAAAGGTTTCATAATATAGTAATCTGCACCCAGTGAAACCATACGTTTAGTTAATTCTTCCTGTCCAAAAGCCGTTAAAATCATTATTTTCATATTTTTTTTCATGTCTAATTGATTAATTTCTTCCATAACACCTACACCATCAAGTTTTGGCATTATAATATCAAGTAATATTAAATCCGGTTTTTTTTCTTTGATTAGTTTTAATCCCTCTTCACCATTATGCGCCTCACCAATAATCGACAAATTCTCCTGTTTTTCTAGATATTCTGCTATTAAATTGCAGAAATCCTTATTATCGTCAATCAAAACAATCTTTAACTCATTATTCATCATTTATCCTCCTTTGTAATTTTTATATTGTATTATTTAATTTGTATATTGACGAAAAAATACCTTCTTAAATTTAGATTATTTAATTATTATTTTTTAATAATAATCTTTAAGTATTAATTTTAAAGCGGTTGCAACACTGTCAGATAGGTTAAGGAGTAAATAAATTAAAAAAAGATCATAGGCATTTAAAATTGTTTTACTATT